>DATGMS010000079.1:0-2904 GCA_035307285.1 Cyclobacteriaceae bacterium | reverse complement strand
GGGGCTGTCGCAAAACGTTTAAATCTTAACGTAGGGCGATAGCCCTTTTTTCTTTGTTCTGACCACCTAACGACCTTAAATTGGGGTTATTCCCCTGTCTGCAAACCGTTTTTGGGCACAACAAAACAGAGGAATGGGCTTCCCCTGAAGATAGTTCGTTTAAAAGTGGTTAAGCTGATTTAGGATAATGCAGATACGCTCCACAGCGTCCAGATTGGATTTTGTTGTGCAGTTTATTTATGTTGTATGCCATGGCTAACAAGAAGAATTCTGTTTGCACTTTTACCTGGCCACGTAGGAGGAATCGACGGAACCCCATGTCTTGCTTAAGTATCCCGAAGGCACCCTCAACTTGGATGGAGCGATTCTTGCGCAACAGAATGCCTTCCTCCGTGTTGATGCGGGCCTCCATCTCCGCCCGCTGCCTTTGAAATGTCTTGGAAACATAGAGGTTTTTGCTCCGTTCTTCCAGGGGCTTCTTGCTTCTTCCTTTTATGCACTTGGGTTTATACTCACAATCAGCACAGTTGGCGCAAGTGTATATGGTTGTCACTATAGGGTATCCGAATTTTGACTTGGTTTTTTTCTGTTCTGCTGCTTGGATTTTATGGCCTGCATGGCAAATGTAGGAATCGCTTTCTGGATCATAAGGCATGTTCTCCCTTTTGCCGATGTCGCTTTTATATTTTCTCGTCTTGGCTCGTTCATGATTTGCTGGTTTTATGAAGGCAAGCTGACCGTTATTTTCGCACCAGGTATAGTTCTCTTCGCTCTCGTAGCCAGAATCAGCTACTGGCTGTGTGTAACCGTAGGGAAGAAGCTCTTCCATTATTGGGATGAAGGTATTTATATCATTGCGTTCCTGGAAGATTCTCGCAGCAACTATGTACTCTGCATCGACTGCTAATGCTGCGTTGTAAGCTGGTTTCAATTGGCCATTTTTCATATGGTCTTCTTTTAAGCGCATGAAAGTGGCGTCTTTGTCTGTCTTGGAAAAACTGTTTCTGTTGCCGAAGGTATAGTTATGACTGTCGTATTTCTTCTGGCGTGCAAGGTATCTTTCAACGGCTTCAATGGCCTTTTGCAAGGGAGATTTTCGCTTACCTTTGCCATGGACAAACTCTGTGTCTCCTTTGAGCGCATACAATTTCTTACGCAACTTTTTCAAGTGTTTGGCCTTAATCTTTTCTCCCCCACGAAAACGTAGGCCAAACTCGGTCGCAATCTTCGGCAACTCAGTTTTCATTTTTTCTTGCATTTTCATTTCGTTCTTCTGGGTAGACTTCTTCCACACAAAGCTATACCGATTGGCGTTGGCCTCAAGTTTTGAACCATCGATAAACACGCTGAGGAGTGAAAGTTCCCCCGCTTCTTCTAACTGTTTCACCAGTTGACAAAACAGGTCCTGTATAACTTCAGTCAGTCGTTCACTGCGAAAACGAGCGATGGTAGAATGGTCAGGTGCCGGAGCTCCGTCTAGCAGATACATAAAGTTTACATCACGGCGACAGGCTTGCTCTAACTTACGGCTAGAATAGATACAATTCATGTATCCATATACCAATACTTTAAATAGACTTTCGGGTGATGTCTCGATTCTCCCCAACCGGGAGTACGCAGCATGCAATTTACTAAAATCCATCCTTTCAATTACTGCGCTGAGCAATCTCACCGAATCGTCCTCCGGGATTAATATGCCAACATCCATGGGTAGTACTAGTTGATATACACCCCCGGTTGATGTATACTTTTCTAGTAAAATGTTTCTTTCCATAGTTATATTTTACAACAAAAGACGGCTTCTGGGTACTACCAGTCGCCGTCTTTTGTGTTATTTTCAGTGGCTGTTAGCGCAACAGCCCCATTTCTATTGGATTGGAGTTGCAATTTCCTTAATCTCTTCGGGAACCTCAATGCTGTCAAAGGCACCAAATTCACTGTAAATCATTTCTGCCCCCTGGACAATCTCAAGTGTTTCGCCTTCAACAGTTATGGTGAGGGTAAAATCCAGAGATACATTTGTGGGGAGATCAGTCTCCTTTTCTATCCGCATCTCATATTTAAAATTTGAGAACTCTATCCCTT
Source organism: Cyclobacteriaceae bacterium (assembly GCA_035307285.1). Lineage (GTDB taxonomy): Bacteria > Bacteroidota > Bacteroidia > Cytophagales > Cyclobacteriaceae > DATGMS01. The sequence continues at coordinate 819 of DATGMS010000079.1, read as the reverse complement.
CAAGAACCGCTTCTGTTTCTTCCTCATTTAATTCCAGGGCTACCTGGTCCATCATTTCATCAATTATGCTGTCAGCCAAAGCGCCATCGGCGACTGTTATGATTAGTGTATAATAACCTTTATCTTCTTTAACAGATGCATTTGCAACATCGTCTTCATCAAGGGTATTAATAAAATACATAGGATCACTAGAAGACCCAGCAACCTCCTCTACCTCAGCCATAGCATCTTCCACAAACTCTTCATCATAAGACCACCATTCACCAAACATATCAAGATACAAGTACATTTTATTGTCCACCATATATGCTTGCAGGCCCGCCAGGTCCTCTAAGTCCATAAAATCAGGCATACTGGCTTTTAAGGTCATTACCATTGCCAAGGGGTCTTCAATGCATCTGCCTGTAAGGCGTATTTGTGTCGTCATTGTATCCGTCTCTTCCCCAAACCCAATGGGAATCGGCTCCGGGAAACGGAGAACCTGATCCAAGGTCATGTCGTAAGCATAGGAATTAGCCTGCGCCAGAGCATCAACAGCATCGAGGTAAAGCTGTTTAGCCTGCACAGAGTCTCCACTGCACCCGACCATGGCCAGCAGAAGAAGGGATGAAATCAGCAACAAAACCACAAATCTCTTAACTCTCAAAATATCTCCTCCAAAATATCCTTTGTTTGGATAATTCTCCGCATCTGTATAATAACCTCTTTTTTACTGCAATTTTTATAATGGGCTAAAGCCTTAAAGCCACCCACATTTACATTAAACCTGTGGGTGGCTTTAAGCTATTATTCATCTTGGGCGATTGCATAACCTAACTG
>DATGMS010000078.1:0-9368 GCA_035307285.1 Cyclobacteriaceae bacterium | reverse complement strand
ATTTCTTGCCCCTGTGCGTTGGTAGTTTCCATCCCCTTAGGGTATTTCGGGGGCATAGGAGCTGCTTCCAAAAATGGGATATTGTTCAAAGGATCTAACTTTCTTGATCTGATTACCCAGGTGGATGCCTTGGTTGTGGATAAAACAGGCACTTTAACTGAAGGGGTGTTTAAAGTCAAAGAGGTAGCAGTCGCTCCGGGGACGGCTGTGACCAAAGAAGAATTGCTGCGGTTAACCGCCGCAATTGAAGCCCATTCCAACCATCCCATTGCCAAGGCCATAGAGGAATTCGCTGCCGGGGACATGGTACACCTACCCATCAGCGATGTGGAAGAAGTTCCCGGTCTAGGATTAAAAGGAACAGTCAACGGACAGCAGCTACTTGTGGGCAATACCCGTCTTTTAGAACGGTATAGCGTCGATTTCCCTTCCGTTCTGCATCAAATTACAGAAACGCTAGTGGTCGTTGCGATGAACAGTCGCTATGTCGGCCATATCACTATTTCGGATGTGATAAAAGAAGGTGCAATCAATACCTTTGAAGAAATACGACGCTTAGGAATCAGGAAAATCGTAATGCTCTCAGGCGATCGGAAATCTGTGGTGGATTCCGTTGCCCAAAAGCTGGCCATAACGGATGCTTTTGGCGAGTTGATGCCAGAGGACAAAGTCCATCATGTAGAAGCACTGAAAAAGCAAGGGTATAGCGTGGCCTTTGTAGGTGATGGGATTAATGATGCCCCCGTCATCACGCTTGCTGACGTGGGAATCGCTATGGGGGGATTAGGCTCTGATGCCGCCATAGAAACCGCCGATGTGGTCATCCAAAACGATCAGCCTTCCAAGCTTATCACAGCCATCCGAATCGGCAGAAAAACCAGGCAAGGCGTTTGGCAAAACATCGGCATGGCCTTCGGAGTGAAAGCACTGGTGCTGGTATTGGGTGGCTTTGGCGTAGCTTCTTTGTGGGAAGCTGTTTTTGCCGATGTTGGCGTAGCTTTATTGGCGATCTTCAATGCGATGAGAATCCAAAACATGAAATTTTAGTACAAAGCATAAAATATGATGCCATTTATCAGAAGGATAGAAGAGAGAAGACCAGGAGACCGAAGCAACCATTCTTTGTTCTTGGCTCCTTGCTCTTGAATCTGGCACCGTGTACAATTCTAAATCCCTTAGCTAAAAAAAAATGTGAAAATATCCATTATCGTAGCCAAAGCACGCAACAACGTTATCGGAAAAGACAATCAATTGGTGTGGAAACTGTCCGGAGACTTACAGCATTTCAAGAAAACCACTCTTGGTCATCATGTGATCATGGGGCGCAAGACTTTCGAATCCATGGGCAAGCCACTTCCCGGGCGTACTTCCGTAGTAATAACGAGAAATAAGGACTATCAGGTCCCTTCACCCCATTACGTGGTGCATTCTCTGGATGAAGCAATCGACATCATTGAAAAGAAGGGCTTGGAACATGCTTTTTTACTCGGAGGTGCCGAGATCTTCAAACAGGCTCTACCATCAACCGACGAAATGATCATCACTGAAGTGGATGCCTCCCCTGTAGGAGACACGTTTTTTCCCGCTGTGGACTATTTCGAATGGGAAAAAGTATCTGAAGAAAGACATCCCAAAGATGAAAAGAACGAGTACAACTATACCTTTGTGACTTATAAAAGAAAATCGGTCCCTGAAAAATAACAGACATGGAAAATATCTCTATCAGTAACGGCCACATTGAAGCCTCTTTTAACTCTCGGGGAGCCGAGTTGAGCAGCGTTCGGTACAAGGGAATGGAATATCTCTGGCATGCCGATCCCACCGTCTGGAACAGGCATTCACCAGTACTTTTCCCCACCGTCGGCAGCTTTATAGACAACACCTACTATGTAGACGGAAAACCCTACCACCTTCCCCAGCACGGATTTGCGAGAGACGCAGATTTCGTTCTTGTGGAGCAAACGGACACCTCCGTCAAATTTTTGCTTGAATCTGACCAAGAGACCCTGAAAGTTTACCCTTATTCTTTTAAGCTATTTATATCTTATATCCTCCAGGACAATTCTCTCCAGGTAATTTTTCAGGTTGAAAATCCTTCAGACCAACCCATTTTATTTGGCATCGGAGGACATCCCGGATTCCGTTGTCCTTTAGATCCCGATACCGAGGCTTTTGAGGATTATGTAATTGATTTTCATGACGGAAGTGTTGAAAAAGAGCTTTATCAACTGGAAGGTCCTTACTTGGCAAAAGGCACCTACACGCTGCCTTTAAATAATGGCGGATTGAATCTGGACTACTCCCTGTTTGAGAACGATGCCTTGATTATTGATTCGAAAGCTCCTTTTAAAGTGACGGTAAAAAGTAAAAAATCCGGTCTAGGTTTTTCTATGGAATACAAGGATTTCAGATGGCTGGGCATTTGGACTAAAAGAAAAGGGGCGGGATTTCTTTGTTTGGAGCCTTGGAATGGAATTGCCGATCCGGTGTGCCACAACCAAGAATTAAAAGACAAATTGGGAATCAACCGGTTGGGCTCTGGGGAAACCTACGAAACCAAATATACCGTGGAATTCCTCTAAGAAAGGCCTTATCTATCGAGAAAAAATTTCTCTTCAATCTCCATAAGATCACTGTCAAGATGTATCTCGGGAAACTCTAGCTCCAACTGTGCGGGAAGCAACCTGAATGATTTCCGGTGGAGAAGGGTGGTACCTAAATCCTGAATCCCCTGCCTGTGTTGCCGTGTGGGATAGCCAAAATTGGTTTCCCAACCATATCCCGGGTATTCTTGTGCATAAGCTTTCATTAGTTCATCCCGGTGGACTTTAGCCAGAATGGAAGCTGCGGCTATGCTGGCATATTTGCCGTCCCCCCCTATTATGCAGTCAAAAGTAGCTTTCAAATGACTTTTAAATCGATTGCCGTCTATCAGTAAATGTTCAGGTTCTATTTTCAGGCCTTCCACGGCCCTGCTCATGGCGAGAAAGGAGGCATTGAGTATATTGATCTCGTCTATCTCTTGCGGACTGGCTGAGGCAATAGCCCAAGCCAACGACCGCATTTTAATCTCCTCAGCCAACACCGCCCTCAATTTGCCTGACAACTGCTTTGAATCATTGATGAGCTCATTGGCGTAATCCTTTGGTAAAATCACTGCAGCTGCGACTACAGGCCCACAGAGACAGCCTCTTCCTGCTTCATCACATCCGGCTTCAAGTCTGTCAGCTTCTAAATAAGGTAGTAGCATGGGCATGCCCTTCTGGTTTTTTATAGAACTTATGAATCATTTCGGCCACTAACCCTGTCCATCCTGTCTGGTGAGATGCCCCCAAACCTAGCCCATTGTCTCCATGGAAATATTCATAAAAAAGGATATAATCTTTGAAATGGGGATCTGTCTGCATCTTCTCGTTATTCCCATACATAGGTCGTCGACCATTTTCATCTTTTCTGAAGATGTTGATATTTCTCAAAGATAGTTCTCTTGCAATTAAATCCAAAGTGACAAATTTGCCGGAACCTGTTGGACATTCGATGGGGAATTCCCCTCCATAATAGAAATCGAACTTTTTAAGAGATTCAATAATCAAGTAATTGATCGGAAACCATATAGGCCCACGCCAGTTGGAGTTACCCCCGAACATATCCGTTTCGGCTTCTCCTGGTGTATATTTAACGGATAGTTCTGACCCGTTTATCTTGACGGTATATGGATTCTCGTTGTGGTCTTTGGATAAGGATCTTATGCCATAAGTAGACAAAAACTCGTTTTCATCCAGCATTTTATTCAAAATACTCTTCATCCTATGGCCTCTTAAAAGCGAAAACAACCGCCTCTTATTTTGGCCTGGCTGAATCCAACTGGAGACCAGGGCGGCCAATTTAGGTTTCTCTCTTAAGAAGAAATCCAACCGCTTTTTAAAGTCTGTCAGGTTTTCAAAAAGCTGCTCAGGTATTGGCTCCACCGCAAACATAGGAATGATTCCTACGATGGATTTGACTTTCATTACTTTGGAGTCTTTTCCTTTGATATGCAGTACATCGTAAAAGAAATTATCCTCATCGTTCCATAGGCTGATATTTTCATTCGCAATGTTGCTCATTGCTCCTGCGATATGAAGAAAATGCTCCAAGAACTTGGTCGCCATATGTTGGTACACCTTGTTGAATTCGCAGAGATCCAAGGATATGCGTAGCATGTTTAGGCTAAACATGGCCATCCAAGACGTGGCGTCGGCCTGCTCCAGTTTCCCACTAAAACTAGCCGCGTCATTACGATCGAAAACACTGATGTTGTCCAGGCCAAGAAAACCGCCCTCAAAAATATTATTACCTTCGGTATCTTTTCGGTTGACCCACCAGGTGAAGTTCAACAGCAGCCTGTGAAATGCCCGTTCCAAAAATTCCCGATCTCCTTTCCCACCGTTCATTTTTTTATCGATCTGATAAATCCGTTGGACGGCATAGGCATGCACCGGAGGATTGACATCATTAAAATTCCACTCATACGCGGGGATCTGCCCATTGGGGTGCATGTACCAGTCATTCAGTAGTACAAGGAGTTGGCATTTGGCAAAGTCGGGATCCAACCTCACCAAAGGGATGCAATGAAAAGCCAAGTCCCAGGCAGCGTACCATGGATATTCCCACTTATCCGGCATGGAAATAATATCGTAATTTTGAAGATGCTTCCAGTTGCTGTTCCTTCCTTTTTTCCTTTCCTGTGGCGGGGAATACCGACCCGGGTCCCCCTCCAGCCAGCGCTCTACATCATAGTAATAAAACTGTTTGCTCCACATCATGCCCGCATAGGCCTGCCTTTGGATGTTCCTTAGATCTGGATCAACTACATCTTGCTGCATCTCGGCATAAAAATCATCTGCATCTTTGATCCTATCCGCAATAATTTCTTCGCAGGACTTTTCCATAAAGTCAGCCGTCGGATGATGCATCCGAAAAGTAACCTCTGCCGATTCCCCTGCGGGAATGGTCATCTCGTACAGTGCCGCTGCTTTGGTGCCGGTCTTCTTGGGATTTAAACACTTCCGATTACCTTCTACGACATAGTCGTTGATGCTGTCTTTGAGATACTTTTTCTGGTTTTCTATATGGTAAAGCTTCTGGCGATTGGTTTCATTGTCACAAAAAAGGAGCTCTGGTTGGCCGGAAAAATCAAATTGTAGGTTTCCTGACTTGGCAGAAAACGCATTGATCTTATCTTTATCTATGCCGGTAAGTCTCGGCATAAAAGGTTCTTCCCCAGTAAACCAGGTTTTTCTGAACCAAATGGTGGGCATCACCCAAATCTTTGCCGCTTCCTTTCCCCGATTATGGATGGTTGCCTTTCCTACGATGTCCTCCACATCCTGTTTTGCATATTCAATAAAAATATCAAAATAGGCATCCTCATCAAAAATCCCCGTATCCAATAACTCATACTCCCCCTCTTTCTTGCTGCGTGCCGCATTCTCCTTGCGCAGTTTTTCATAGGGAAATTCTGCTTGGGGATATTTGTAGAGCATTTTCATATAGCTATGGCTGGGAGTGGAATCCAGATAGTAATAAAGCTCCTTTACATCCTCACCATGATTGCCTTCACCTCCGGTCAGCCCAAAGAGCCTTTCCTTAATTATAGGATCCTTTCCGTTCCAAAAGGCCCAAGCAATGCAGAGCTTCTGCTTATGGTCACTTATTCCACCAATTCCTTCTTCCCCCCATCTATAGGCTTTGCTTTTTGCGTCTTCGTGTGTCACATTGCCCCAGGCAAATCCGTCTGCACTATAATCTTCCCGCACTGTGCCCCATTGTCTTTCCGTAAGGTAAGGACCCCATCTCTTCCAGTGCTTTTTTCTGTCCCTATCCTCTGCCAGCTTTAACCTTTCTGTATTCATGCTTATCATGTACTTTGAACGGATCAAATTTAGGTAATTTTGTCGAAGGTTTGTCCTAGCGTTTTTTGGCGATTGCCCACTTAGAAGATAAATATATAACTTTTCAGCGCAAAATTTGTATTTTAAAGATGCTATTATGCACTTCCTTGAATAAAATAAAAATTCTATATTTTTTCTTTTTAGGTAAATAATTTTTAAGGAAATAATTATCCTGAAGGCTTTTCCAAAAATAAAAGCATGATCCGGTAAAAAGGCGACACCAACCGCACCCTGACCCCATATTAAAAAAGTGATAGAATCCGAAAAAAATACAAAATGTCATTTGCCATTTACAGGACCACTGCATAAGTCCAGCACCAATACATTTTTCCTAAACCAAAACTTGACGCTTCTACTCCTACCCGTCTGAAAATCCCAAAAAATTTATCTTTGCAACATTGTTTCATGTATAAATATTTTCCTATGTTTGCAACATCATTGCAATCACGATCTATGTCTTTACTTCTATTTGTTCTTGTGCTTTCGTCCATCCATCCAATCTCGGCAACCCCAGCCAATGCATCTGGATTTCCCCTGACCGATTCAAGTCGGAGCGTTGTACTGGATACCGCAGAAACCAATGAGAGCTATAGGATAATGGAGCTGGAAGAGGTGACAGTAGTAGACCTTGAGATAGTGTTAAGAAAGAAAGAATCTTCCAATGTCACCTTTATCCGGGAGGATTATATCCGGCAAAACAGGGGCGGTAGTCTGATGAAATCCTTGGAGAGACTGCCCGGTATAAGCACAATTGGAATCGGTTCGGGATCTTCCAAACCTCTTATCAGAGGTCTCGGGTTTAACCAGGTCATGGTGGTGGAAAACGGAATCAAACATGAAGGGCAGCAATGGGGAGCTGACCACGGTCTGGAGATCGATCAGTACGCAGTAGACCGGTTGACGGTTATCAAAGGCCCTGCTTCCTTTAAATTTGGATCGGATGCCATCGCCGGAGTAGTAGATATTCAGAGCAAGCTGCCATCTGCCCGGGACGGGATAGGCGGTTCAGTGGAGATCGGGGGCAAGTCCAATAATGCCTGGGCGGGTGGCTCCACCAATCTTTTTGCACGGCAAGGGAAGTGGTTCGCCGATAGTCGGCTCACCTATGCTTCTTATGGCGACTTCAGGGTGCCTTCAGATTCCGTGTTTGTGTATGACTTCGGCGTCAAACTGGCTAATGGTAGGGCAAGAAACACTGCCGGACGGGAATACAACTGGTCGCTACAGGCAGGATTTATTGCGGACAGATTTCGTAATACGATCACTTTCAGTAGTGTGAGGAGCAAGGCCGGTTTTTTTGCCAATGCACACGGACTGGAACCCCGGCAGGTCGATTCAGAGCATCATGATGCATCAAGCAGGGATATTCTATTGCCCTACCAGGAAGTGGTCCATACCAAGATCATCAATCGCCTACAATACCTGGCGGGAAAACATCTATTTGAATTCGACTTAGGCTTCCAGAGGAACTTCCGCGAGGAGTGGAGCCAATATGTCAACCATGGATTTATGCCGCCGGTGTACCCCTCAGAATCGCCCTACCCCTCCTCGTTGGAGCGTCTATTTGACAAAGATGTTTTCTCCATTAATCTGAGGGATGAAATCTTTCTGGAAAAGCACAGCCTAACAATAGGTGGAAGCGCCGAACTTCAAGTCAATAATATTGGGGGCTGGGGATTTTTGGTTCCCTCCTACAGACAGTTCAGTTACGGTTTTTATGCGATTGACAAATATAAAGCCAGTGATCTATGGCAATTGTCAGGCGCATTGAGGTTTGACCGTTCCCGTATCCAGATACAGGCCCATCAGGATTGGTTCCCTTCCGTATCTGAAGATAGAAATCAAGTGGACTCCGACTACTTATTTAGATCGAAAGAATTTGACAGGGATTTTAACAGCCTGGTATGGTCGGCGGGGTTTAACTATACTCCGGGAGAAATCAGCTTAAAAGGCAATTTAGGCAGCAGTTTTAGAATGCCCATTGCGAAGGAACTGGGGGCCAATGGGGTAAACTACCACTATTTCCGGTATGAGAAGGGAAATGCCGACCTTTCTCCCGAACGGTCGCTCCAGTTCGACTTGGGAGCGGAGCTTAATAAACAAAGCTGGCAAATATCGTTTAGCCCTTTTATGAATTATTTCCCAAACTACATTTACCTAAACCCCTCTTTTGAGCATGATTTTCTCTATGGCGCAGGCAACCAGATCTTCAATTACAGCCAAAGTGAGGTGTTGAGGTATGGTGGAGAGGTCAGCGCCCTCCACCAGCTTACGAAAGCCCTTAGCTTTGAATTTTTGGGAGAATATGTCTACAGCGAGCAGCTTTCAGGGGATAAGAAAGGCTATACGCTACCCTTTTCTACTGCCCCCTCAGCATTGTTAAATGCCACCTACAGACCCAAAGACGGAGGGTTTTTCCAAAATGCCTACCTGGCAGTGGACTACCGGATGACCGGCAGGCAATCCCTTATAGTGCCCCCGGAAAAAGTTACCCCGGGATATCAGCTTGTCCACCTGAGAATGGGTTCTGGCCTTGTGCTGTTCAATCAGCTGGTTGATGCAGACCTGCAAGTTCAGAATCTATTCAACACCAAATACCTCAATCATACCAGCTTTTACCGCCTTATTGATCTTCCTGAACCTGGCAGGAACATTTCATTATCGCTGAAGTACAAGTTTTAAATCCCCTGATGATCACACTTTACCATTGAAAAACCATGAAAAAGAAGCTTATCAAGTACACGGTTATTTTGTTGTATGCTATTGTCCTTGCCGCCTGCTCGGAAGACCCGGAACCGACTTTACCTGCGCCGAAGATTGATAATCTCGAACTGGGATCGGGGAATAACGGAATAGCTGTCATTGGCCAGGATTTTCACTTTAATGCGGATGTAGTAGCAGGGGATAAAATTGAAATCGTGGAGCTCACCATCCGACAAAAGGATGGTGAAAACTATGCGTCGGCGTGGTCGATGTCCATCCTTTGGGAGCAGTATAAGGGCTTGAAAAATGCCAATATCCATAAGCACTTTGACATTCCCGAAGATGCCGTCCCAGGGATTTATGAGGCAATCATTCTGGTGAAAGATCAAAATGGGGAAACAACTGAAAGGCTCCGAAAATTATCCATCCACCGAGAAGAAATTTCTAATACTATTAATCATTAAACCGACCACAAAGATGAATCAATACTATACACTGGCCCTTATTCTTTTCTTGATGATTTTTTCTGCCTGTCAAGGAAATGAAGATGAAGTGGATACGCAGGCACCGACTATTGACATGGCTTTTGATGGGGCTTTTCCACAGCAATGCGAAATTCTTCAGCGGGGAGAGACCAATACTATCCAGGCCCTGTTCGCAGACAATTTCGAACTCGGAAGCTACAGCATCGATGTTCATCACAATTTTGACCATCATACGCACAGCACAGAT
>DATGMS010000077.1:0-12655 GCA_035307285.1 Cyclobacteriaceae bacterium | reverse complement strand
CCAAGAACTTGCCTCTTGAACCATAGGTTAAGAATTCTTGGGATATTTTTTCTAGAAACTGTAACATTCCTTGATCCATTTCATTATCCCCATAAATGAAGACCTTTTTTGAAGCAACCATTTGGCCCTTGCGAAATCAGCTCTATAGGATGGCTTACCTCTGGATAAAGAACCGGAGTGAGGCCGAAGATGCTGTTCAGGAAGCTTTGGAAAAAGCTTGGTCATCTCGGGAGATGCTTCAAAGGATGGATAACCCGACGGGATGGATGATAAGGGTGGTTAAAAATCAAAGCCTGCAAAAGATCAGGGAGCATAAACGGTGGGCGGTGCTGGGGGAGGGAGAGGACCTGCCGGAAGTAGAGGAGTTGCCCGCTGAGGAATCTCCGCCCCCTTTACAATTGGTTTTTAGATTTCTAAAAGAACTTCCCGAAAAACAACAGGAAATCTTTCACTTACGGGAAGTAGAGGGATTGACATATGAGGAGATTAGCGAATACCTGGAGATATCAATGGAGCAGGTAAAGGTAAATCTCTTCAGGGCAAGAAAAAGCCTGCAATTATTTCTAACAAAGCACAGGGAGAAATGAAGGAAAAAATAGAAGCATTATTGGTCAAGTACTATGAGGGAGAGACTTCTTTGGCCGAGGAAAGAGAGTTACGGAAGTTTTTGTTAAAAGTGTCTGGTTTTCAGGAGGAAAAGCAGTTCTTTCTGGGCTTGGAGGTGCTGAAAACCCTTGAGCCGACGGAAAAAGCCGTACCTCAAGCCAAAGGAGAGGTAAACCTCTGGCTGAAAATTGCGGCTGTAATCACACTGTTCCTGGGTCTTTCTTGGTTGTTCGTGGATCATCAAAGCAAGAAGGAAGAAGCTTTGGCCTATGCCCAAGTGATGGAAGCTTTTTCCTTGATTCAAGAAAATCTGAAAAAAGGGACTACGTCATTAGAGGCGATGCAGGACATGAGGTACCTTAATAAAGCAAATGAAATCTTCAACATAAATCACAAGGAGGAGCAATGAAAAAATGGCTGTGTGTCTGTTTTATGACACTGATGATAGGGTCCGTCCATGCACAGGACGATGCTATAGTGAGGTTTTTCTCCAAGTACATGGAAAATGAGAATTTCTCTAGGGTGTATATAAGTCCCAAAATGATGCAGATGGCGGGCGGATTTCTCAAATCTAACGTTGAAGCAGGCGATGCGGAGGGAAAAGATCTGGGAGAACTTATGCAGAAAATCAGAGGAATTCGAATCCTCAGCGGTGAAAAGGTGAACGGCAAAGGGCTTTTTCAAGAAGCCATGTCCACCTTGAACAAAAACAAATATGAGGATTTGATGGACGTGCATGACAAAAGCAGCAATGTCAAATTTATGGTGCGGGAAGAGAACGGAAGGGTGGCAGAGCTCCTAATGATCACCGGATCGGAAACCGATTTCACTTTGCTCAGCATGTTGGGCAACTTCACTTATCAAGATCTCAATATTCTGGCGGAGAAAACGAATCTCCCCGGAATGAATGAATATCAATCTGGAACAAAAACAACCAATTAGTTAACCCAAAATATTTTATGAAAACACTTTCATTATTCGTGTTCGTGATGGTCTCTGTACTGACAGTACAGGCCCAAAGTAAGAGCGTGGAATCGCTTTATAACAAATACAAAAAAGACAAGGATTTCTTCCACATGGATTTAGCTGGGAATTTCCTGAATTTTGCAGAAGGTCTGAATTTTAAATTGGACGACGCAAATATGTCTGCTATTACCAAATCTGTGGAACGGGTAAAACTGTTTAAGCTACCCGTGAGCGGAAATGTAGCTCAAGCCGATTTTAAAGCACTTCAGAAAGGTTTGGAACGGGAACGCTATGAAGTGATGATGGAAGTGTCGGATAAGGGCAGTGGCATCACTATGTATTCCAAAGGGGGAACTAAGATCAGCGATATTATTATGCTGATCACTGGAGAAGGTAATGCTGACCACATGGTCATTGCTTTAGAAGGGGAATTCGATTCGCAGGCCATAGCGCAAGCTGGGCAAAAGGCAATACGTTAAGGAATTTGCTATTCATGCCGGATTAGTTATCCACGTCCATCATCAAATTGTTAAGGCTTTCTGCCAAAGTGGGATGGGCAATCGGAAGTGTTTGGATGACCTGGTAAGGAATTTTGCCGACCATGGCCATCTGAATCACTGCCAAAATTTCGCCACCATCCATGCTCAGGATGGTGGCTCCCAAAATCTGATCGGTCTCGGGATCCACCAGTACCTTGAAGAAGCCGTCTTTTTCATCGGCCTCTAAAGAACGCCCGGCATGCTTCATCCAGAATTTGCCGGACTTATAAACGATGTTTTTTTGTTTAGCTTCCTGCTCATTCAGACCTATTCTTGCCAATTGTGGATCAATGAATACGCAATAAGGCGCCAACCGCTCCTTATTGGACTTGCTTTTATTCTCATACACGTGATCAAATGCCAAGGATGCATCATGAAAAGCCATATGGGTAAAAGGGGGGCTTCCTGCCACATCACCTAGCGCGTAGATGTCCTGGACTGAGGTCTCAAAGTATTCATTGATGGAGACATGTCCTTGTTCAGTACGTTTCACGCCGATTTTCTCCAAGCCCAAGGCACCCGAAGTAGGCTTTCTTCCCACTGCTACCAATAAATGGCTTCCGCTTAATTCCTGGTTGCCGGATTTATCCCGGTAATGGAGACGGATCTGGCCATTTGTGTCCTGAGCTACTTTGTAAACATCTGCATTGAAAACCGTATCGATACCGGTCCTGTTGAATATGGCGCTTATTTCCTCACATACATCCACGTCTTCCCGAGGGACCAGCCTTTCCGCTCTATCCAAAATGGTCACTTTGCTCCCAAATCTTTGAAACATCTGTGCGAATTCTAAACCGATGTACCCTCCTCCAAGCACTATTAGATGCTCCGGAGTCTTCTCCAATTCCATAATGGTGGTGCTAGTTAAATATGGGGTTTTTTTAAGCCCTTCGATATCGGGAATAATAGTTTCAGAGCCTGTATTGATAAAGATCTTGTCTCCTTCGATGTCACGGGTTTCCCCGTTTTTTTCCGTAATCCGAATAACCTTATCAGTAACGAATGTGCCTTTTCCTTTGATAATTTCAACGTTTACTGCTTTGTCCAAGCGGGATTGGGCGCCGCCTCTAAAAAGTTCTACAATGTATTGCTTTCGGTTTTTAACCTTTTTTTGATTTACGGTAAAAGCTGGTACTTCAATCCCAAAATCTTCCGCACGGCTTACGAAATGAGCTACTTTAGCAGAGGCAACCATCGTTTTGGTTGGAGAGCAGCCATCGTTAATACAGGTGCCTCCAACCTGTTCCTGTTCAATTAATGCCACCTTGAAACCTTTTTTGCTGATTTGCCGGGCAAGGGGCATTCCCGACTGTCCGGCTCCAAGAATAATAGCATCGTAATGTTTCATAGTAAAGGTTTAATGATTAGCATTCACCCCGTGAACTAGGAGTTTTTTAACTTCAAGACGAGAGATTTCTTCCTTAGCTCAGTTTCTATTGACGGTGATCTGTGCAGAAAAGCATTTGGCAGGTTTATCAATCTCGTCTGAATATAAGAAAAAATATTATAGAACCTCAGGGAAAGGGCAGCTATTCAACGATTTCTATTCCCTTCCAAAAGGCTACATAATCGGTGATTTCCTTTGCAGCTTCTTTAGGGTTCTCATAGGTCCATGCAGCATCCCTATTGACATCTTCTCCGATTCTTATGTGATAATAACTGGCCGTTCCTTTCCAGGGACATGTAGAAGTAGTGGTGGAGGGCTCAAAGAACTCCCTATTAAGAGAGGCGAGAGGGAAGTAGTGGTTGTTTTCGATGACTATGGTTTCATCCGATTGGGCTAATATTTTGTCTTTCCAGATGGCTTTCATAATTATTAGGAGTTGCGTTGAACGGATTCATTCCCAAAAAGTGTGCTAGTCTGGGAAGTAGACAGGCCTCGGACGAACTCTTACACCAATAAAAAAGAGGCCCGTAAGGCCTCTTTTTTATTTGAAAAACTTTAGGTTGATCACCTCTTTTTCCGATAAGAACCGGTAGTCTCCTCTGGATAAATCCTTTTTGGTGAGACCTGCATAAGTAACCCTATCCAATGCTACTACGTCGTAACCCAAGTGGGCAAATATCCTTCTGACAATCCTGTTTCTTCCTACATGAATCTCCAGCCCCAAGATGGTTCTGTCGAGAGACAACACCTGCATGTCATCCACCTGGATCGGTCCGTCTTCTAAAGTAAGACCCTCAAGAATGGCCTCTTCATCTTTTCTAGTGAGGGGCTTGTCCAAAGTTACTTGGTATATTTTCTTAATCTTATTGGCGGGAGAAGCCAGCTTGTCGGCAAGCTCTCCGTCATTGGTAAACAACAACAAGCCGGTGGTATTTCTGTCTAACCTTCCTACTGGGAAGATCCTTTCTTCACAGGCATTTTCCACCAGAGCCATCACGGTTTTTCTTTCCAGGGGATCATCCGTAGTGGTGATAAAATCTTTGGGTTTGTTCAGAAGAACATACACCGGTTTCTCAGGATTTAGGATTCTTCCCTGGTATACGATGGTGTCAACTCTTGAAACCTTCAGTCCCAATTCCTTAACCACAGTACCATTCACACTGATGAGACCGTTTTCAATCAATGAATCCGCCTCTCTCCTAGAACAGACACCCGAATTGGCGATGTACTTGTTCAGTCGGATTTCATCCTCTGCGGTGTTTTTTTTTATTCTTTTTTCATACTTATCGAAGTCATAAGTCGGCCTGCTTTCTGATGGGCCGTTTTCCTTCGTTCTTTCCTTGGTAAAGAATTTCTTTGAAGGTCTTTTCTGTTCGACTTCCTCTTTTCTTACCGTTTCATAAAGCGGTCTTTGATCCTTACCTCTTCCTCTATATACAGTTTTGTATTCTGCTCCGGTTGTTTTCTCCTCACCGTATTTTTTGTAGGAGGGTTTGTCTTCTGAAGACCTCCCTCTTTTATCGGATGCTAGACGATTATCGTAAGGTTTTTCCCCTCTAGGCTTGTCCTTCCATTCGCTGCCGAATCTTTTATTGCTATCTGACTCCGGTCTCCCGCCCCTTGCGGTTCGTGCTTTCCCGTAGGAGGATTTTTCCTCACGTGGTTTTGCTCCCCATTCGCTTCCAAATTTCTTATAAGGTGGTTTAGATCCTGACTCAGATCTTTCTCCCCTTTCATTTGAAAATTTACCATAGGAAGGCTTTGCTCCATAGGATCTTTCAGGTTTTTCGCTCCCGAATTTTTTGAAGGAAGGTCTTCTATCAGAATCCTGTCTTTCCCTCTTTTCTGAATGGAATCTGTCGTAGGTGGGTTTTCCCTCTTGCGAGCCTCTCTCGCTGCGTCCTCTGCCGTAACTACCTGAAGATGGCCTTGGGCTTCTTTCAGGTTTGTTTCCCCAATCGCTTGTGGATTTATTAAACGATGGCTTACCGGTTCGCTCGGGTCTTTCGTTTCGTTCACCGAAAGATTTGTTGGATGATGATCTGTTTCCGCTTTCAGGTCTTGCGCTTCTTGGCGCAGATTTGTAACTGCCACTTGGTTTCCCGTAGCCGGAATTGTCTTTATTGTTTCTTTTCATAAGATTGCAGCATCTCTGCTGTAGTAAATTGATGTTACAGCCAGTAAACCACCATGATAAAGTTTTGGTTCACTGATTTTTAATGGGACGCAAAGGTAAAGTTATTTGTGTGGATTCCGTGCAGGTTGTTCAGAATAATAATTATACCCAGCTAATCTTTTTCTTCCCCGATTTGATTTTCTTCGGACAGGAAATCCTTGGGTTGGGGTAGATCCTTGAGATGGTTGATGCCGAAGTAGTTCATAAACTTCTCGCTTGTGCCATACAGTAAGGGTCTCCCGATGGTTTCGGCCTTGCCTTTAATGGTTACAAGCTCCTTTTCCAACAGCTTTTGTATGGAATAGTCACAATTTACTCCACGTATCTGCTCAAGCTCTGTTTTGGTCACGGGCTGCTTATAAGCGATGATGGACAGGGTCTCCATCTGCGCCGTGGATAGACGCTTCTGTGACTGCTGTTTCAGGAGAATGGAGATGCTGGATTGGTAAGCCGGTTTGGTCAGAAACTGATAACCCCCGCCCAATTGTTCAAGAGAGAAAGAAAAATCTTCAGAATCGTATTTTTCCCGTAGTTCGGTCAATGCCTTCTCCAAGGCATCTTGGGCAATATCAGCCGCAAACATCTCCGTTAGGCACCGCTGAATTTCATCAATGCCTAACGGATGAGGGGAACAGAATACAAGTGCTTCAATATGCTTATGTAAAAACTCCAATTTACTTCTTCGCCAATTTTGCTTCAATAGAATGCATCGTGTGTGGGACAGCCCTAAGTCGCTCCTTGGCGATCAATTTCCCAGTGTCTACGCAGACGCCATAGGTGCCGTTTTTGATCCTTCTTAATGCATTTTCAAGGTTGATGATAAATTTCTGTTGTCTGGCTGCCAACTGGCTCAGGCTTTCCCTTTCGAGGGTGTCGGCTCCGTCTTCAAGCAGTTTGGAGGTAGAGGCTGTATTATCTGTACCGCTGTCATTCCTTTTGCTCAAGGTTTCTTTCAATGATCTCAGTTCTTCCTTAGCAATATCTAATTTATTATTGATCAGGTTTTCGAATTCCACTAGTTCTTCCTTGGAATAAGATGTTTTGTTTTCTTGATTCATAATGCTCCTTTAAAATAGATTTACACGCCCAATTTCTGTTTCCAAAAAGTTCTCTAAAATACACCTACCTTTTTAAAATCAAAAATCTAATTTTTTACTAACTTTCAATTCTCGATTTGTTCCTGTTTTTGAGGTTTTAAAGACCATACGTATTATCAGTGTAAATAGATTTGAAAAATGATTAAAAGTCTTGTTGTTGTTTTATTGAGCGTTGTTGTGGTGGGCTGTTCTTCTTCAGTTGGTAAAGACGAACCGGTATCAAATAATAGCGAGCAAAGAAATCTGGCTTTGGCTATCCATGGCGGTGCGGGTACCATAAGGAGAGAAAATATGACTGCGGAACAGGAGTCAGAATATAGAGCTAAGTTGCAGGAGTCTCTTGAAGCGGGCTATGCGGTTCTGGAAGCAGATGGGTCAGCCATTGAGGCGGTGATTGCTTCCGTCAAGGTCATGGAGGACAGCCCTTTGTTCAATGCTGGAAAGGGAGCCGTTTTTACCAACGATGGCAAAAATGAAATGGATGCTGCGATAATGGACGGCGCCACCAGAAATGCCGGAGCGGTGGCGGGAATCACTCGGGTGAGAAACCCTATTACCGCTGCCCATGCTGTAATGGCAAATTCTCCACACGTTTTTATGGTGGGCCAGGGGGCGGAGCAGTTCTCCGAGGAACAGGGGCTTGAGCTGGTAGACCCTTCTTATTTCAGGGTAGAACGACGGTATCAGCAGTTGATGAAGATAAAGGAATCTGATAAGCAGCAACTGGATCATTCCTCTTTACTAGAGATGGAATTGGAGGATCCAATATTTAAAGATCGAAAGTTCGGAACAGTAGGGGCGGTAGCTTTGGACAAAGATGGTAATATAGCCGCAGCCACTTCCACCGGAGGGATGACCAACAAACGCTACGGAAGAGTCGGTGATGTTCCTATTATCGGGGCTGGTACTTACGCGGACAATGCCACCTGTGCAGTCTCTGCAACAGGACACGGTGAGTTTTTTATCCGAACGGTGGTGGCTCATGAAATAGCTTCCCAGATGAGATATGCCGGCAAAACTTTGCAGGATGCCGCCGAGGATGTGGTAATGAAACAACTGGTGGACATTAAGGGAGAAGGAGGCGTTATCGCCATTGACCAAGAGGGCAATATCAGTATGCCCTTCAACTCAGAGGGGATGTACCGTGGTTATATTCGGGAGAAGGGCGGGGCGAAGACGTTTATATATAAGGACGAGACTTTTTGAGTACAGAGTAGCAAGAACAAAGTAGCAAGAACAAAGAATAAAGAGCAAAAAGTGGAAAACTGATAAAGGTACGGTTGGGGCACAACTTCGGTCTTCGGTCTCCCGTCATTATGTTTCCTGTTTTCCAACTCCTAATATTTCCACTTAAAAATTAATTGTTGAATAAGACCATAGATAGTACTAATTTGGGGCTTTTACTGAAAGATAAACCATAAGAAATGAAAAGAACCCTCATTATCGCTGTATTGGTATTATTTACCGCTGCGGCATTTGCTCAGAATAAGAAGGAGAAGAAATCCGATAAAAAAGGCTGGATCTCACTTTTTGATGGAAAGACTTTAGAAGGTTGGAGAATCAACGAAAATCCGCAGTCTTTTCAGGTGGTAGATGGTATCATCAAGGTCGATGGCCCTAGGGCACATTTATTCTACGAAGGCCCCGTGAATAATAGTGATTTCAAGAATTTTGAGTTTAAAGCTCAAGTAAAGACCGAACCTGGAGCTAATTCTGGTATTTTTATACATACCCAGTTTCAGGAAAGCGGCTGGCCAGACAAAGGATATGAGATCCAAGTCAACCAATCCCACGGTGACTGGAGAAAAACCGGGAGTGTCTACTCATTTGCAGATGTAAAAGAGGTATATGTGCAGGACAACGAATGGTATACCGAACATATCATTGTGAAGGATGGGAAAATTACGGTAAAGATCAATGGGGAAGTTGTCGTAGAATATGTAGAGGCAGAAGATCAGAATCGGCCTGAGAATGCCGGGCAGAAAAAGCTTAGCAGCGGTACCTTCGCCCTTCAGGCCCATGATCCCGAAAGCGTGATTTACTACAAAGACATTATGGTTAAGCCGTTAAAATAGACCAACCTCATATTATAAGCAGGAAGCCCGGAGATCCCGGGCTTTTTTAGTGTCTTTATTTATTCTTAGAACTTACTGCCTACCACCACAGTTTTTTTGATATTTTCCACCCTGCCTTCCAGATTCAACACCTCCAACCAGACAATATAATAGCCTGGACGCACCTTGCTACCGGACAGGTTGGTGCCGTCCCAAACATAAAAGCCCGAGCTGCCCCAGATATCATTTTGACAAAGTTCCTTTATCAATTGTCCTGCGATATTATAAATACGTAAGGTGGCCACCATGCCGGGGCTATCCATCTGGTAACTGACGGTGGTGAAATTCTGCTCGCCGGGAGCATCGGGAACAAAAACCTCTGGAGAAATGCTTATCCCTTTCTCTAACAACCCCTCACCCTGGGCATGGGAGTTCTTATAACCCGGGGTGGCATTTCCGGAGGCAGATTGCCAGTTTTTAGGCTCGTTGCCTTCATGGTGGAGGGAAATCCGTTCCAAAGAGGTGCCCTTCACTTCATCAAGAAGTGGATGATGGAATTTTTCGTCATAGTCAAATCTCTCCATGAAATCTTCTTCCGGATTTAAGAATACAACGGAACCACGGGCAATGGGGTAGCTGGGTAAGCTGGGAAGGTCGACGAATGCTTCCTTTTTCCCTTTTGGGTAAGCCTGGATGAGAACGGACGCATCGGTAGTAAATACTAAAAAGCTAAATGGCTCGATGATTAGCCGTTCATTGGCCACTATTCTTCTGTTGGCCATCTCCCCATCAGCAATGTTGGCCAGTTTCCATCCGTTAAGGTCAATATACTTGGCGGATTGGTTGTAGATTTCAACGAACTTAGGCACGCCCGTTCTGGGATTGAAGAGGACCTCATTGAGAACGACATCTCCGGCTTCGGCTAGCAGGGGCAAAGTCAAGATGGCAGTATTGGCTTGGGAATTAATTAAGTTTCCTGAACAATCCCTGAGGTTGTTAACGGCGATTTGGTATGGTATATTTTCTTCGAGCCGATCCGTCAATGATAGGATCAGGCGGCTGGGATTAGAAGGATCAATAATAAAGGCTTCCAGAGAGATTGTTGGCGATATTTCCAACTGTATCTGATGCATTTCTATGCTTATTACCTTAGAAAATTCAAGTACGATTTCTGTTCTCCCATTTGCTTCAGCCTTAAGTAAGATCGGGGATATAGTGTCCGGACTGTCATCAAAGACGGAATTTTCTTGGCCAGGCGTGCCTCTTTGAGAAGCTTCCGAAGGTTTTAAGTTTTCATTCTCCGGGCAAGGTGAGTAAGGATTGACTATTTCCAAGCTAAAGCCATCTTGAGCCTTCTGGGAAGAGCCGTAGCTTGCAGTAGAATATATTGTTTCATCCAGAGTGTCTCCTTTTCGATCCAGCAGCCGTACCTCATCCCCATCATTCAACAAAGTAGGCCAATTTGTCAAACCTATAGCGGCGCCGTATTGATCCATTTCCTCCTTTCGGCTAGCCGGTACAAGGATTAGATACTGACCAGGCAGGAGGTTGGCATTGGGCAAAACAGTGCTGCTTCTGCTGTTGGCGAGGGATAAGCCGCCGATAGATAGGTCATGTTGCCCAGCATTGAACAATTCCACGTATTCTGTGTCTGGGAGTTCATGTCCCGCTCTTGGAGCTGCCATGATCTCATTAATGACAAGTTCCCGGTAAGAAGGAGAAACAGGCCCGTCAAACCAAAATTCAACAAGCTGCATAGAGATGGCATTGCCGTTTAGATCCTCCAGCTTGACCACTTGCAACGCATACGACCTCCCCTTCTCAAGATCAAAGTCAAATAAGAGGATCATCTGATGTGGCAATTCTCCATGAATGGTTTCAACCGGCTCTCTGCCGTCAAGGCTATAATAAGAATTGACCAAAGACAGCACAGGATCCAGCGCTTCGTCAAAAGAGACCATGATTTCATTTTCATTCAAAAAATCAACTAGTATGATTTCCGGGGGCCTTTGGTCAAAAATGACACTCCGCGTGGATCCGGGGATAATCGGTCCTTTTTCACTCTTTCTGGGAGGAAGTTTGAGCTGATAGTCTTGGTTGGCGACCAAGGGTTCGCTTAAAATCAATTGAAGTACCTTCGGATCGGATTGGTTAATCAAGGGAACAATGTCGATTGACTGATCTTTTATTAAAAAAGGATCCTTTTCATCGGCGGCTTTATCCAATGCTATATGGTGCAACACCTGGATCAATTGGGCATTCTTAACATACACATCTTCGATATGGTCATCATACCAGATTTTGGTGAGCAAGGATTCGCTGTTCTTTCCCTCCCTGCTTTTGAGCTCGATGATTTCGATAGAGATAGAATCCTTCAACAGGAATGGTTGGCTGGAGGTGAGCATCACTTCGAAGCCATTTTGGCCTATATTAACCTCCTTCGGAATTTGCCCATTAATCCTGAATTTAGATGCAAGCATGGCTGGGGCGGGATCCAGAAGAGCTGTCAAGACCAATTGGATTCTGTTTTCATCTACCACAAAGAGCTCACCTAACGTCATTGAACGGTTATCAACCTCGATAAGAATGGAGTCCGACCGGTTCCCCGCCAGGTCCTTCAATTCCTCCAACAGGATTTCAATAATATTGTCTGTTAATTGGTGTCGAGAGGTAATAATAAATTCCCGATCACTGACAGGGTTGACTCCGTCTGCTTCCTGTCGGCTGATATGGATGAAGTGACTGGCTGGTAACTGAATTGCCTCATTGGCCTTAAGTTTTAACTCAAAAGGGTTTATAAGAACTGCTTCTACAATGAATGGACTGGAGAAGTCAAAGTCAAAATCCCGATGAATAGCCCTGGGCATATTAATTCCGAAGGCATCCTGTAGTCCTGCGACAGATAAGGTATAACTCTCTCCTTCTATCAGTGGCTCGAAGACAATCGTAATGCGTTCAGGTGACAGGTGTGCGACGGATACCGGATGGCCAATCCCCTTATTGACTGAATAATTGGTGTTGATGGAGACAAAACCAGGATGCATTGCCTTGTTGAATACCACCTCCAGCGTGCTGTCATTCGGCACATGAAGCGCGGTAATTGCAATAGGTCTGTTGTCAAAAAGAAAAGTTTTCTTGTGGGTATTGATGTATTGGCCACTGGCATTTTTTAAGTTTTGTACGGTGATGGTACCCAAGGTGTTTTGGGGCAAATCTTGATCAAAGACCAAATGAACCAACCTAGGATTTTCCGCATCTCTAAAAGCGTTTTTTGGCGCTCCAATATTTCTGTCCACCGAATAATTCCCCACTTGGGAAGCGGACATTGTTTCAATATCCACTCCAAGATGCAGGTCCAACAGGGAAGACCCCCTCCATATTACCGTATCCAGATAGTCATCTAAGAAGAATTCGCTTTCGAGTTCGGCAGAAATATTTCCATGTTCATCTTCAAGCTGTCTTACCTGTAGGGAATGGTTTTGATCAAGTTCCAAAGGATCCTTTAAAATCAACCTCACCGACATACTGTCAGCCAATAAAGCAGATTGCACCTTATCCATTTCACCATTGATCTGATAGTTCGTGGTGATTGTGGTGGCAGAGGGGTTGAGGGCTTCATTGAAAATCACAATCAGTTCATCCCGTGCGACACTTGCAATCCTGGAAATGACAGGGCCTTCGGAATCGTATAAGAACACATGCGGCTGTTCCTGTATAGGCATCCCGGAACAATCATATAAATTTTTGATTTCCAATTCATATGGCATGCCGGAGACCAAGTCAAAGGGAACCGTCAACAACAGGGCCTTCGGTGAAAGCATACTTCCGTA
>DATGMS010000076.1:0-6938 GCA_035307285.1 Cyclobacteriaceae bacterium | reverse complement strand
TATTGCAAAATGGGCGGATATTTTTTGATGCTTCGGAAGCCTCCAAGTCTGCGCCGGGAATGCCCGATGGATTGAAAGTGGACGATCGTGGAAATGTCTTCGCTACCGGCCCAGGAGGAATCTGGATCTTTGATGCTGCGGGAGAGTCGCTTGGAAGAATCAGAATTTATCAATTAGTCTCCAATGTTTCGCTTTCCGAGGACGGAAGGGAAATTTATGCCACTGCTGATGGAGACGTGGTGAGGATTAGGCTTGCAACCAATCAGTAGCGGTGTTACCAGAAGCGATAGTCGATGCTGTGAATGGAGGATTGGCCTCCTGAGTCGACGGAGATTATAGCTTCTGTGCAAACCCTCAATCTCTGCGGGTGGCATGAAGCCTTTCGGCCAGCTTAACATTAGGTAATATGCCCAAGTAGAAAGGGGGAGCTGTATATTGACATGATAACGTTGTAACCCTGGCCAGATGTACCTTAAATATATGAGGCTTGTTAATTCCAATAAAGTGTACAGTAGCCGCAAAGCTTACCGGGTAGGTTGTCAGCCTTGAAACGTCCCAATTGTTCCGTAACAAACCGGAGGCGCTTTGGAAATTATTCTAAAATATTTGGAGATCAGAATTATTATTCACACTTTGGAATCCTATAACCCAAGATACCCAAACTAACGTGAAGTACGAACAACTTAGCCAAAGTGAATTGTGGGCATTGGCATCCCATGGGAACCAGAGCGCTTTTGCATTTATTTTTAATGAGTATTCATCCGATATTTTTAAGTATGGGCATAGCTTAACCTTAGATACTGACTTAATAGAAGATGTTATTCAAGATGTATTTGTACATCTTTGGGAAAATCGAGCCAGTTTATCCATTCATTCATCGGTTAAATTTTATTTGTTTTCCTCTTTCCGTAGAGAATTGGTCAGGAGACTAAAGGCGAACCAAAAATATGATGTTTTGGAAGAGTACCATACCAACACCGCTTGGCAAGAATCCTTCCAGGAAATTCTAATCGAAAACCAAATCACCTTAGAATCCAGCAGGAAAATCAATTCGGCACTGGAAAATTTATCCGCTAGACAAAAGGAAGCTATTTATCTCAGATATATCCAGTCGTTATCCTACGAAGAGATATCCGGATTGATGGGTATTCAGGTCCCCTCCCTGTACAACCTTATCCTTAAAGGCCTTAAATCCATGAAACATTTACTTTCTTCTTCCAAATTTCCGGCGAAAAGCGTGATCTTCTATTCGTTGTTTTTAGCTGTCTAAGGCCGCTCGTTTTCCTTAACTTTTTGAGGATACGCTTTTTTTAAAAAATATTTCGTACGCGATGATGAGATTCATCTATTATCTTCCTCTGTATTGGTATAGATGTCCAGTGTATGAAGACCTACCAAAAAGTAGAAGATTTTTTAGAGGATGCAACCTTTAAGCAATGGGTGCTGCATGACGACCCTGTGCACCATGCCTATTGGCTAAAGTGGCTGGCGGAACATCCTTCCCATGTGGACTTGGTGGCGCAGGCGAGAAGTATTTTGCTAGATCTGAATTCAGTTGGAAAAAATTGGGATCTACAAAGAAGGGAGAAAATTTTCTCTTCAATTAAGAGTAGATTAGATGCCGAACATATACCAGAAGAAAAAGCTTCTTATTCCCCTTATAGCCCCTACAAGCCCTTGATCGAAAGACGGGTCAAGACCATCATTGGAATCTTCTTATTTGCCGCATTTCTCGCAGGGTGGTTACAGATATTTTTACCGGAAGAAAAGAAAGAATTGGTAACGGCTGAAGACAAGCAGGAGGAATGGATTTTCAAAACTAATCCAAAGGGGCAAAAGTCTATTTTCCAATTGGCGGACGGCAGCAGTGTGACCTTAAATGCCGATAGCGAACTGCGTTTTGGAAGTGATTTTGGGCAGGGGCACAGGGATGTTTACTTAGAAGGAGAGGCCTTTTTTGAAGTAGCGTCAGATGACGCATTGCCATTCAAGGTACACAGCGGCGATTTGGTCACCACTGCTTTGGGTACTTCCTTTAACATTAATTCTTATGAAGAGGAAAAGGTACGGGTTCAATTAGCCACGGGGAAGGTCAGAGTGTATAAGGAAGCACTGGAGGAGCAATCGGTTTACCTTGTTCCGGGTGAGGAGGTGACCGTAGGTTTGGATCATAAATTGAACAAACGCAAGTTTGATCCCGCCAACTCTTTTCACTGGAAAAAGGGGATTCTTTTGTTTGAAAGAACATCTTTTCAAGAGGTGGTCGTCGCTTTGGAACGATGGTATGCGGTTGAACTCCTGGTTAAAAACCTGCCTCAGAAGGACATTAAAATATCTGGTGAGTTTAATAACACCCACCTCAGAGGTCTTCTCGAGAGCTTGGGCTATGCGTATGGCTTTAATTATTCTATAAAAAATAAAGAAGTTATTATACAATTTAAAACCCAAAATTAAACTATGAAAAAGTGACTAAAAAGCCAATGAACTGATGTTCATTGGCTTATCCGGCGGGAAGGATAGTTTCTCAGGCTGCTCCCTTCTGCTGTTGTCTTAGTGCCATTATCAACAATAAAACTTTCCAATTTATGAAAAAAACATTACATGCGCTGGGTATGGTAGGGAAATATTACCTATACGGCTTTTTCTTACAGCTGTTGTTTTTGAATCTAATGCACGCCGCTCCGACGAAAGGACAGAGTTCGTTAGACATCAAAAAAGTTTATTTGAGTTTGGATCTGCGGGAGGCGACCTTGGCAGAGTCTTTCAATGCTATAAAGAAGCAGACTGATTTTTTCTTTATTTATGATCAAGGTTTGGCGGACGCATCACATCCTGTGAATCTACAGGTAGAACACCAATCACTTGAGCATGTCCTTTTATCGCTGGCCTCAAGCCATCAACTTTCCTTTAAGCAGGTGGATAACAGGATTAGCGTCAGGGAGCATAAAAGAACGGACAAACAAAACTCAGTGATGGTAGAGGTTACCATTAGCGGCACGGTTTCCGATCCCAATGGTGAAGCTATACCAGGGGTAACTGTTTCTATTCAAGGCACATCTACCGGTACGGCTACAGACCTGGAGGGTAAGTATTCCATAGTTGCGCCCGAAGGTGCCACTCTGGTTTTTTCATTTATTGGATTTGAGACACAACATATTGTGGTGGGGAGTCAGAGCGTCATTGACGTTACCCTTAGGGAAGATATGGCCTCCCTAGATGAGGTGGTTGTGATTGGATATGGCACCCAGAGAAAAGCAGATATCACCAGTTCTGTAGCGACGGTTCAATCCGAGGACTTTGTTAAAGGAGGGGTAAGGGACGCAGCTCAATTGTTGCAGGGAAAGGTAGCCGGTTTAACTGTTTCTACACCCAGCGGTGATCCTACCAGCAACTCGCAGATTTTACTCAGAGGAAATACTACCTTATTCGGAGCAAATGCCAACCCTTTGGTGCTGATTGATGGAATCCCGGGCAGCCTCAATACTGTGGCACCTGAAGACATCGAGTCAATTGATGTTTTGAAGGATGGTTCCGCTGCTGCGATTTATGGTACCAGAGGGACAAATGGGGTGATCTTAATCACCACTAAGAGGGCCAGTGGCGACTATTCGAGTTCGGTCGACTATAACGGCTATGCAAGTACCCAATCCATTTTACGGCAACTTGATATGATGAATGCAGATGACTATCGACAACAAGTTGAAGCGGGTACGAGACTGCCCTCCTGGGATTTGGGGCATGACACGGACTGGATGAAGGAAGTGACTCAAACCCCGGTAATCCATGTTCATAATTTGACTTTTAGAGGAGGTAACAGGCAAACAAATTACCTGGCAAATGTGAACTACCGCAATTTTGAGGGCATATTTAAAAAATCAAATAACGAGACCTTAACGGCCAGAGCGGATATTAACCACAGCTTGATAGAAGACAAACTGAATGTTAATCTTGGTATAATACATTCCAATAACAGCTATATTACTACCGCTGATGGCGGAAGTTTCAACGGGTACACCTATCGACAAGCAATTATCAGAAATCCTACTGCGCCGGTAAAAACCGAAGATGGTGACTGGCATGAACAGACTTCTTTATTTAATTATGAAAATCCCTTGGCCAGGTTGTATGAAAGTGATGGGGAGAATACTTCTCAAAATACCCGGTTGAATACGAAGATCGACTACTTTCCAACCGACAACCTAAAATTTTCGGCTTTGGCCGCGCACACCAGATACGACCAGGTGAGGGGTTACGCTGAAACCAAAAAGCATATTTCCACTTTGAGGGACGGAAGAAACGGGTATGCGTCTAACGGCACGACCCATACGACCGAGAGCTTGTTAGAAATTACAGGTGAATATTCCAACTCATTTAACAACCACAACTTGTCGGTCTTGGGTGGATATGGATACCAAGAATTTTTATTCAGGGAAAATTGGATGCAAAATTGGGACTTTCCGACAGATCGGTTTTCCTATCATAATATAGGGACGGGAAATGCGCTGAGAGAAGGGCTAGCGCCGATTAGTAGTTATCAAGGCGTCTCTAATCTGATCAGTTTCTTTGGCAGACTTTCGTATAATTATGCTGATAAGTATTTACTTCTAGCCAGTGTAAGGCATGAGGCCGCTAGCCAATTATATGGAACGCAGAAGCCTTGGGGTACCTTTCCAGCTGTTTCTGGAGGGTGGAGAATATCCAATGAACAATTTTTGCAAAATTCATCCTTGGTTGATGATCTAAAACTAAGAGTAGGGTATGGGGTAACAGGAACGCAGCCTTCGGATCTGTTTTTGGGCGTTGCCATGTTGGGATACGACCGATATATCTATTCTAACGGCAGTTGGATCCGCACCTTGAGTCCCATCCAGAACTCCAACCCTAACCTCAGATGGGAAGAAAAACACGAATCCAATTTTGGACTAGATTTCTCCATACTCCAAAACAAGATCAGTGGTTCCGTCGACTATTATATCCGTAGAATCAACGGCCTTCTCTACGACTACGATGTTCCGGCACCCCCTAATTTGTACAATAGCACGAGAGCTAATGTTGGGATAATGGAAAATAAAGGCTGGGAAGTCATGTTAAACTTTATTCCGGTACAAACCTCGGATTTTGAATGGACTTCGAGTGTGAATTTCTCAACGAATTCAAACCGTCTGGTCAGTCTGTCCAACGAGCAATATCAGGCCACTCAGGAATTCTTCACTACAGGCAGTACGGGAGAACCCATCCAAACCTTTACTCATATTGTTGAGATAGGGCAGAACATTGGGGACTTCTATGGATTTAAGGTGATTGATATTGATGAACAAGGGAAGTGGATTTATGAGGGAAGGGAAGGCGAGCCGGTAAATTACGAAAATTTCGCCCACGCTTTCGAGGATAAGAAGGTTCTTGGGAACGGGTTGCCGGGATACTATGCGGGGTGGAACAATAATTTCCGATACAAAAGATTCGATCTAGGCGTAACTATGAGGGGAGCGTTTGATTACCAGATCATCAATTTCCAAAGGATGTACTTTGAGAATCCCACGTTGCCCCAGTACAACCAGATGCGGTCAGCGAATGATTTGGTATTTGGTAAAGCGGTCTTAGACTCTCCTCTGGAATTCAACAGCTATTATGTGGAGGATGGGGACTTTTGGAAGATCGATAATGTAACCTTGGGCTACAATATCAAAGTTTCCAAAGACAGCCGGATATCGGCAGCAAGAATTTATGCTTCAACGCTTAATACCTTTGTAATAACGAACTATTCAGGCATTGACCCAGAAGTAAATCGGCTGGGGTTAAATCCTGGAATTGATGGACGGGATAAATATCCGAGTGCAAGGACGTATACATTAGGATTTAATATCAGTTTTTAAAAAAATAGTCATGAAAATACACAGATCATTATTAGCTGTAATAGCGCTGTTTTTGTCAATAGGTTGTACAGAACTGGTGGATCGAAGTTACGACCGAATCATTGCCGAGCAATTTGATGCCACGGATCAGGATCTGGCTTCACTCGTTGGCTCTGCGTACATAAATTGGCGTGATGTAATTTTGAATTGGGACGGGTTTCACCGGGCTCAAGAGCTGTCTGCCGATCAACTGGTGATTCCCGCAAGGCCAAACGGTTGGGTCGATGGGGGAGTGTATAGAAGAATCCACGAGCACAAGTGGACGTCAGATGAGGGGATTGTGGTGCAAGTATGGAATAGGGCCTACGCCGGGATCACCAATTGCAATAGGATAATTTATCAAATTGAGTCCAACATCATCCCGATTGACCCAGACGCGCTGGAATCCACCATTTCTGAACTAAAAGTCCTTCGGGCCTCCTACTATTACGTATTACTTGATTTATACGGAAATGTCCCCATTATCACCCAATTTGATGTGCCCGTTGGCTTTTTGCCGGAACAAAGTTCAAGAAGGGAAGTATATGACTTTATCGTCGGAGAATTGGTGGAGAATGTGGATCATCTCTCTGAGTCTAATGATCAATCTACTTACGGAAAATTTAATAAATGGGCTGGCTATGCACTCTTGGCAAAGCTGTATCTGAATGCTGAAGTTTATAAGTCGGAAGCGGAGTGGGAAAAAGCTATTCAAGCAGCGGATATGGTGATCAACTCGGGACTATATGCCTTAGAGGCTAGTCAAAGGAATGTGTTTGTAACTAATAATGAAAATTCAAAGGAAATCATCTTTGCAATACCATTTGATGAAAACTATGTGACAGAGTGGAATGCCTTTGATCTTCACATGCAAACATTACAGCCCGGCAGCCAAGCAACTTATAATCTGATTTCTACCCCTTGGGGAGGAATTTGCGCCATTCCCCAATTTATCGACACCTATGACCCGGATGACTTAAGGTTGATAAATGGCTGGATACAAGGACCGCAATTGACTGCATCAGGGGAACCGATCATTGCCTCATT
>DATGMS010000075.1:0-2347 GCA_035307285.1 Cyclobacteriaceae bacterium | reverse complement strand
GAGGCACCAGTAATTTTTGAAGCGGATGAATTTGAGGCAGATGAACGCATCCCCGCAGATAATTTCAGGTTATGCGAAGGGGAAGAGTTGGAATTGAAGGCTTTTTCATCTATCGAAGGTTCTTATCAATGGTATAAAGACGGGGAGGAATTGGAAGGAGAGGTGACAAGCAATTTAACAATTCCATCTGCTGGTGTATATTCGCTATGGGTTTTTAATGAAGCAAATTGCTCCACCATGTCCCAGGAGGTGGAAGTCGCTTTTCCCTCACTGCCCGAAGTGGAGATAGAGGAATTGATAGTGTCTTGCGGGGAAGAATATGTGGATATGCGGCTAAGCATCGAAGGATATGATGATATGTGGTATGATTATGAAGTCACAGCCCCGGACGGAAGCCTTTTCATCAATGAAGAATTAAGCTCACTTCAGCAAGCCGGAGTGTACAAGATCAGAATAAAACATAAAGACCTGGACTGCTGGTCGGAATATTTTCCTTCCGAGCTACTTATGGTCGAGAATCCTGTAATAGCGGATTTTAAATATGCGGTGATTATGGGAGACGGGGGGCAGGAGATGATGGACATTTTCATCAATGACCCCCTTCAGTTTACTGATCTATCCCTTCAAAACCCGGGATCTTGGGAATGGGATTTTGGTGACGGTAATAAAAGCACCGAGCAACATCCCCGACACACCTATTCAGATGAGGGCAATTACGTGGTTACAATGGCTGTGTTTGACGAGGAGGGCTATTGCTCATCCACCAAAACCATGGAAGTCAACGTCACCCGTTCTTATAGAATCATGTTCCCCACAGCATTTACTCCTTTGGGTAGTGAAAATCAGTATTTCAAACCCAAGACTAAAGGAATCAAGACCATGTCCATGTATATCTTTAATTCTTGGGGCGATTTGATCTATATTTCTGATGACATTGCTGATCAGGGGTGGGACGGAACCAGTGGGGGCAAGCTCCAGCCCCAAGGCAGTTATGTCTTTAAAGTTGAACTCACCACTGTGTTAGGAGAGAGTGTTACTGATTCCGGTAAGTTTATATTAATAAGATAGCCTATGAAATTGTTTTTTCGAATTGCAGCTATCTGGGTGTTATCCACGCCTTTAGCAGCACAGGACACCCAATATTCCCAATTTTACGCTGCGCCGCTTTATCTTAACCCTGCCTTTACAGGTTCAGAGGAAAACACCAGAGTGGGAATCAATTACAGAAATCAATGGCCCGGATTACCCCATTCTTTCAATGCATATTCCGCTTACTTTGACCATTTTATGGAAGGCCGGAACAGTGGTATTGGAATATTGGTCAATGGGAGCAGGGAAAATCTTGCCAGTATCAGCAATTTGGAACTTGGTGCGCTGTATTCCTACAGGCTTAGGTTAGGAGAATATCAATTTCTGAATTTTGGTGGCCAAATAAGTTATGTCTCGAGAAACGCCGCTTTTGAAGATCTGGTATTCGGTAGCCAAATAGATATTGATAGGGGAGTGGTGGATGGTTCCATACCGTTTTTACCTGTGGAGGATCACCAGCATCAATATGTCGATGTGAATTTTGGGATGTTGTGGTACAGTAAGAATATATGGTTTGGGGCTTCCGCCCATCATCTGACGCGCCCAAATTTATCATACATTAACAATGAGCATGACCGTCTTCCTATTAAGTATGGTGTACATGGAGGGGTGAGGTTAGACTTGTCAGGTGGGTTTATCAATGATTATTTCAATAATACACTGCAAGAGAGGGCAATGTTTTTTGCCTTCAATTACAAGAGCCAAGATCCCTTCCATCAGTTGGATGTAGGGGGGCAGATATTCTTCGAACCCCTCATTCTGGGACTTTGGTACAGAGGTCTTCCAGTCAAATATAATTTCCCTAATAATGAATCGATTATTTTGTTGGTAGGACTTGCATTAAAGAACGGTATGGACATAGGTTATAGCTTTGATGCTACGACTTCAAAATTGGGTTTGAAAAATTCGGGGGGGGCTCATGAGATCTCTATAAGGTATTCTTTTTATAAAGGAGACCCTTATAAGAGGGACTTTAAATTGTTGCCATTTTTTTAGAAGAGGCTTTGCTTATTACACACCTTAATTTTTCCCGTTGATAATCAGGAACTGGCGTTGTTGGTCCGTTTTATTTTGTCGGGGTTGTTTGCATTTCGGGAAAAAGGGTGCACCTTTGCAATCCCAAACGGGGGAACGGGTTTAATGGAAGCGGGATGTTTTGGTGGGGCTGTCAGCAGGGGAGGAAAAAAAACAAAAAAAACATTTGCGGATAAAAAAAAGGTTTTTACCTTTGCAGACCCAAACGGAAAAGCCGGAAGGG
>DATGMS010000074.1:0-4461 GCA_035307285.1 Cyclobacteriaceae bacterium | reverse complement strand
TGTTCATTTTTGACATAGATTTCAAATCCGCCAGCACCGGTATAGCCGGTAGCGGAAAGGATGGCATTATCAACACCTGCCAGCTCACCTATAGCAAAATGGTAAAATTTGATTTCATCTAATTTTACTGAGGTCAAGGATTGAAGAACCTCAGCGGCTTTGGGGCCCTGAACGGCAAACAAGGAGGTTTGATCAGAAATATTTTCCAGCTCCGCGCCCATGGTATTGTGGAGGTTGATCCAATCCCAGTCTTTTTTTATATTGGCCGCATTTACCACCAACATGTATTCCTCCTCGCCCATTTTATAGATCAAGAGGTCATCCACAATCCCTCCCTTCTCGTTGGGAAGATAGGCATATTGGGCCTGTCCGATCTTTAGTGTCGATGCGTCATTGGAAGACACCCATTGGATAAGATCCAATGCTCGTGGTCCTCTTACCAAAAATTCACCCATATGTGAAACGTCAAATACCCCTACACTTTCCCTCACGGTTTTATGTTCCTCGATATCTGAGCTGTATCTGACGGGCATATTAAAGCCCGCAAAGGCCATCATTTTACCGCCCAATTGGACGTGGATATCGTTAAGGGCAATGTGTTGAATCATGCTTTCCATAGGTATTTGTTTGCTTGAGGCCAAAGATAATAAAATGAGGTAAGGATAATAAAGGTTAAAACAAAAAAGGAGCCATATAAAATGGCCCCTTTTGCAATACTTAAGATCCGTACCCCTCGTTCTGGACAAGGTTGGGATTGGCATCCATCTCCCGTTGCGGGATCGGAAAAACCAGTCTGGGATCGTTATAGGGATAGGATGCGGAGCTTGAGTTGTCCGCTATGCTGCCCTTCGTCCTCTTCACGTCATGGATAAAATGCCCCTCATGGGCCAGTTCCAATTTCCTTTCCTTAAGAATGTCTTCCAGCGTCACCGTGGTTTTTAAGGGCAGTTTAACCCTTTGTCGGATGCGGTTAAGATCATCCAGAGGTGTTGCGCCAATGGAGGTCCCTTCTCTTAGGTTACCCTCGGCGCGAGTAAGGTACATTTCTGCCAGCCGGATGATGGAAAGATTGGTGTACTGGATCTTCCACTTACCGATTCTGTTGTCACCATTCCCGGTATAAAACAGCTTTAGCCGATCATCACCTGTTTCATACAGGTTGAAATGCGGTTGAAGGGGGACCACATCTCCGTCCCTTCCTCCGAACTCAGGAATGGAATAGAACATCTGCATGTGGTTTTCTCCGTCCTGTGCACTGACCTGAATCGCAAATATATCCTCTACCGTATTTTGCGTATTGTTAAAGGCATCTTCATAGGCAACGTTTAGACTCTTTCCTGATGAAGTAATGGCTCGATGGGCAGCATCCCTGGCATCGGCATAACGCTCCATTTGAAGATACAACCTCGATAGCATGGCAGAAGCTGCGGCTTTAGTGGCAAAGAAGCCGTTGGTTTCGGGAAGCAAGGATTCTGCAGTGGTGAGATCTTCCAAAACCTGCTCATAGGCTTCCTGAACAGTGTTGCGGGACACGTAACTGCTTTCCTCAATGCCTCTAGTAGGAGAAAGGACCAATGGTATGGCCAAATTGGAATTAGCGTTTCCCGCCACATAAGGCTGGCCAAACAAACGGGTTAATTCAAAAAACATGGAACCCCGGAGGAATAAAGCCTCGCCACGCACCCTACCCTGGTCTTCTTCATTGACGACTGAAATGGCTTCTAGTATGTTATTCGCCGTGTTGATGACTTCATAGGCATCGGTCCAAAGATCGGTCACATAGAGGTTGTTGGTAAAGATGTTTTTATTATAGACTTCCCGTGGCTCGGAGTAGGTACCTTGCCATCTGATCTCCTTGTTGGCAGACAGCATTTCAGGGAGTAAAATAAGAATGCCTCCATACAATCTTGAAGAACTAACTTGGTCGTATGCTCCTACCAATACAGTTTTTACGTTTGCATCTGATTCCAGTGCAACATCTTGATCAACGGCTTGCGCCGG
Organism: Cyclobacteriaceae bacterium; assembly: GCA_035307285.1. GTDB lineage: Bacteria > Bacteroidota > Bacteroidia > Cytophagales > Cyclobacteriaceae > DATGMS01. The sequence goes on along the minus strand of DATGMS010000074.1, from coordinate 2,460 downwards.
GGGTAAATGCAGCTTTTCATCACAAGCAGAAAAGAGCAGGGTAAAAGCTGATAAGATTAATATTATATTTCTTTTCATAGTGTAATCAATTAAAATCCAACGTTGATGCCCATTGAGAAAGTCTTGGCTTGTGGTGCTGAGTAAAAGTCATTTGCCATATAGAAGGAGGACAAATAATCGGTATTTACTTCTGGGTCCCATCCTTTATAGTTGGTGATCGTCAAAAGGTTTTGGCCGGTGAAATAAATTCTTAAGGACGAAACTTTAAATCTTTCTAAGACATCCGAGGGCAAAGAATAGCCAATGGTGAGGGTTTTGAATCTCAAATAGCTGGCATCTGAGAGAAATCTGCTCGAAGGCTGGGTACCATTGCCGGCGCTGAATCTCGCCTGAGGGACGTCAGTCGCATCTCCGGGATTTCTCCAGCGGTTCATCTGGTCTTTGGTGCCATTGTCAAACCAGTCTCCGTTGGCTGAGAAGAATCTTCCCCCCGCCATATAAGCATCATTACCATACACTCCTTGGAAAAGAAGGCTCATATCGAAGTTTCCAAAGGTAAGGTTATTGGTCAAGCCGCCTACAAACTTGGGATGGGGTGAACCCAGGATCATACGTTCCGCACTGTTGTAGTTATTGGTGGTCTCTGTTTTTTCGGCATTGCTATAAAAGAGCGCATCTCCATTGGTGGGATCCACACCCGCATAAGCCACCCCATAAAATGCGCCTACTGGCTGGCCGACGGTGATGGAGTTTAGCAGGCTTGAGTTACCGGAAGGAATTGAAGTTTGTCCTTCAGCCAAAGCGGTTACTTCATTGATGTTTCGAGAAAAATTCAGCGAAGAGCTCCAGGTAAAATTGTGCTGGATGATATTTGAAGAGTTAAGGACTACTTCAAATCCATAGTTCTTCATGCTCCCGATGTTTTGCGTTTGTGTAAGGAAACCAGTTGTCCCTGGTACAGGTACATCCAACAGGAGGTCGAAAGTGTTTTTGTGATAATAATCCAGTTCTCCCGTAATACGGTCACTGAACAAGCCAAATTCAACCCCGATGTCAAGTTGTTTGGTTTTCTCCCATACCAGATCCGGATTCGGTATTTGGTCAGGAAGGAGCCCTGAAATCTGCCCATAAGCACCCGTACGATAAAGTCCCAAATGATCGTAGTTTCCGATCTCGGCATTACCGGTGAGGCCATAACTCGCTCTTAACTTCAACAAGCTTATGGTATTGTTTCCACTTAGGAAGCTTTCTTCAGATACGATCCAACCCGCAGAGGCAGCGGGGAAGAAACCATATTTGCTGTTGTCGCCGAATCGGGAAGAACCGTCAATTCTCCCGCTTGCAGTAAACAGAAACTTGTTGTTGAACTTATAATTGGCTCGGACAAAATAGGAGAGGAAAGCGTAATTGGTAAAGGTGGACTCTCCTCCGGTAATGTCTGCTGCACTTGCCAGGGTTTTCAAGGCATCCAGGGGGAATTCCTGACCCTCTACATAAGTGTAGTTCCGCTCATTCATCTGGAAGGACATTCCACCGGTAACATCCAGGTCATGGACACCGTTGAAGACATTTTTGTAAGTAAAGTAGTTGTTGGTATTATAGTTGAAAATTCTAACCCATTGGGAGGTACCATAACCGTTGGTAGATTCACCGGAGTTGGTTCTCGATCCAAAGAAACGTTCCTCGTTTTGGTTAAGAATATCAGCCCCAAATTCTGTCCTGAATTTTAGGGTGTTGGTAAACTTGTACTCACCATAGATATTCGCCAAATTCCTGAAGCCGGTTTGTTCCCAAGTAGCATCTTCTGAGTCGATCAGGTTGTTATAATAGGAGGTGACCGGCCTATCATACAGATTCCCCTCAGGATCCCTTACAGGGCTTATGGGAGCCATAGCCACCAACTGCAGTGGATTGTTGAACTGGTTGTCATTGGAAAGACGGTTGGTGACGGTTCGGGATAGTCCGAAATTAAGCCCTAAATTAAACTTGTCCGAAACTTCATGGTTAAGATTAAATCGGGTGGAGACCCTTTCGAAGGTGTTTCTGATCAGAATTCCATCTTGTTTGTCATAGGCGCCGCTTACATAAAACTGCGTTTTGTCATTTCCTCCCGATGCCGAGAAATTCAGATTGGTCATCCCTGCATTGTCATTGAAAGCCTGATCCTGCCAGTCTGTATCAATGTTGAGGCTTCTCCAATCTCCATGGCCGGACAGGGTTGTCATCCTGTTGTCCACGTATTCCAGCCAAGAGTCCTCGTATTCGGCGGGATTGGTAGGATCAATTCCATCGATATTATCCGCATTGATTGCAGATTCACGCGTGAGTTCCACATAGTCAGCAGCGTTCATCCATTTTATCAATCTAGTAGGAGAACTGATGCCTCTTTGGTAGCCGATGTTGAATTTGGTTTTACCGGTAGCGCCGCTCTTGGTGGTGATGAGCACGACCCCGTTGGAT
>DATGMS010000073.1:0-2207 GCA_035307285.1 Cyclobacteriaceae bacterium | reverse complement strand
AGATATGAATAAAATACTTTTAAGTTGCCTCTTACTGCCGCTATTACTTTCTTGTGAGGCGTTAGGCCCAGCAGAACCAGAGGAGTACGAGTTGTTAGATGGACCTGTAGAAGGACTAAACACAGCCGAATCGAGACGCTTTGTCAATGGAGACGAAGCTTTCAATGATCAGATTTTCACGGTTGAAACGGGATTAGGTCCCATATTTACTGGAACCAGCTGCGTGAGTTGTCATGCAGGGGATGGGAAGGGACATCCTTTTGTTTCATTTACTCGATTTGGACAAGAATTTCCAGGAGAAAACACATATTTACATTTGGGCGGGCCACAATTGCAGAATCGTGCCATTCCAGGATACGAACCAGAAACCTTACCGCCAGGAGCACCACATGCCCGCCTAATCGCTCCTATTGTAACTGGGCTTGGGTTCTTAGATGCTGTCCCAGATGCTGACTTACTGGCTATGGAAGATCCAGAAGATCTAGACGGTGACGGGATTCGCGGAAGAGTTCATTGGAACACACGTCCAGACTATGTAATGGACAGACCTAACACCATTTTTAGAGACGGAAAATATATTACTCGTTTTGGTAAAAAAGCCAGTGTTTACGACCTACTTCAGCAAACTGCCGACGCTTATAACCAAGATATCGGAATCACTTCATTCTTTGAACCATTTGACACGTATAGTGGCGACCGCATGCCTCCAGAAATAGATTCGGAAACTATTAGTGATGTCGTATTCTATTTGAAAACACTTAAGGCACCAATCCAAAGAGATCAGGACGACCCTGATATTATCGCTGGAAAGCGTTTGTTCACCGAAGCCAATTGTGCCGTTTGCCACAAACCCACTTTAAAAACTGGGTATTCACCTATAGAGGCTCTTTCTTATAAAGAATTTCACCCCTATACTGATATGTTATTACACGATATGGGCCCCGAATTAGACGATGGTTACACAGAAGGTTATGCCCATTCTTATGAATGGCGCACTGCTCCACTTTGGGGCATTGGGCTATCGAAAGACTCTCAAGGAGGCCAATATTATCTCATGCACGACGGTCGTGCTAGAAGCATTGAAGAAGCCATTTTACTCCACGGAGGAGAAGCTGAAGATTCCAAAAATAGATACTCAGGCCTGAGTCAAGAAGAAAAAAATCAGCTTCTAAAGTTCATTGAATCTCTATAAAAGCTTAAAAATGAATCGAAAAGAATTTATAAAAACCTGTGGAGTGGCTCTCATCGGATTGCCTTTTGCTTCTGCACTTCTCACTTCGTGCGAAAGCCTTTATTATGCTACAAGCAGCTTGAGCGCAGATCAGAAAGACATCATAGTGCCTTTATCCGAATTTCAGAACATCAAAAAAAACCGAGTTGTAGAAAGGGATTTTGTCCTTATTCAAACGGCCAATCAAGGATTCCCGATTTGCTTATACAAAACAGGAGAAAACCAATACACGGCTGCGCTGATGAAATGTACCCATCGTGGATGTGAATTAAATGTAGGTGGTGGTATTTACAGTTGCCCCTGCCACGGAAGCGAATTTGACAGAAACGGAACCGTTTTGGAAGGACCTGCCGAAGAAGATTTAAAAACCTATAAAACCTCAATTAAACATGACAATATTTACATCCACCTATCCTAAGGCATTCTTGCTCTTCTTATTCTTATTAAGCTTTGGAATTGCAAAGGCACAAGAAGACACCAATAAACAAAAGCAACAAACAGAGGATGATTTACTCAACATGGAAGCGGTTTTCACGAGGCCTTCTTTGACTTCCGACAAAGCACCCGTGGCATTAGGAGGGTATTTAGAAGCCAATACCTACCATCGAACCGAGGAAGGCATTAGCGACGGCTTATCTTTCCAAGCGCGTAGATTAACTATTTTTATGGCAGCTTCCATCTCAGAACGCATCAAGTTCTTAACCGAAATAGAATTTGAAGACGGTGGTAATGAGGTTGAAATAGAATTTGCCGCATTGGACGTTGCATTCCACCCCTTATTAAATCTCCGCGGAGGTATAGTGATGAACCCGATTGGTGCCTTTAATGAAAACCACGATGGCTCTTCCAAACCTTAATAGGTCAACGGAAAGCCTCGGGGTTTCCAATTTACCGCACCTCTGGCGCCTATGTGATGCCAAAAGACCCCTTAAAGTAGTTTTCAGCGGATGGGAACATAAAATTATTACGCGACTTT
>DATGMS010000072.1:0-2292 GCA_035307285.1 Cyclobacteriaceae bacterium | reverse complement strand
GGAACAAGTCAATCCAGATCAGACGGAAAAAATGAAACTGACAGCATGGAACCTTACGACCTATGCGATTGAAGATGGCTCGGAAGGTGCGATCCTTTCTCAGAAAAGTGTTTTTTATATTGGTCTACTCGCCATAGCAGCAGCAGGCCTCGCCTTGTATAGTTTATTGCAGTTTAAAAACAGGACAAAGCAAATGTTCCTTAACATGATCAACTCGTTGTTGATGGGGACCACCCTTGGGGTAGTGGTGTTTCAGACTTACCAGGCCAACGCAGCGTTCAATCCGAATGTCCAAGGTGCATTCGTCATCGGATTTTATGCCATCGTGGCTGGAATCATTCTTAACGTAGTCTCCAACAGGTTTATCCGAAAGGACGAAATGCTGGTCAGATCAGTGGACAGGATCAGATAGACTTCTTGTACAACGGCCAATAAAAGGCAGGGAAAATCAAGGCTTTTAGTTTCCATTCGTTTCTCTTCTGAAGGGGAAGGCTTTTGTTGGAATGCACCGCCATGTACATGCGGAAGGCCATTACGGTATGTCCTATTAATGCCAAAAATATTAAAGCATACATCGCGAGTTCAGTCATTGCTTTGGCGTCTTATTAGTAATTTTTGTGGATATGGCAAAAACTTCATACGCAAATAACATTGCACATGATGTCGTGTTGGTTTTGAATTGTGTAACTGGTGAACCGTCAAACCGTAGTTGCCAATTCGGCAACTTGATATTAAACGACTTGGCAAACGCGCAGTGCCTATAGATTAGTCCCTGCTCTTCAGGTCGCCGTTCTTAATTGATTTGATAAAATTCGCCCACGCAAATGGATTAAGTAGAGGAAAGGATCTTGGCCCATAGCGGTCTTGGATCTGCATCATCTGTTGGTTTTGGAAGCCTCTGAAATTTTCGTTGCCCGAAGCCGGCATCTCCTCCGCCCATCGTAGCAAAAGCTGCGGGCTCAGATTGCCCCGATCCAGCGGAATTTCATCCGCTACATTCATGGCTAAAACAGCATTTTTAAATTCCTCTTCTGTAGGATATGGCATTACCTCTACCTCTCCCAGAGTAAAGGCATCCTCCATCATGGTGAGGATCAGGCTGAGTTTGTCCGAATCGACTTTTTCCGGAACTTTAAAGCTTTGTCTTTTTAAGCCGATAAAACTAAAAATAACACTATCCCCTTCCGCCACAGGCATAGAGAAATAGCCGAAATGGTTACTGCTAGTGCCTCTACCTTTAGTAGGAACATAAATGTTCACCCCAGGTATGGCATCCGTGCTGTCCGCATTTAGAATAATTCCCGAAAGCTGTATCACCTTCTTTTCTGGATCATCCTGTGCGTTCGCCACGTTCAGGGCCAGCAACGCCATCACGAAGAGGAGGCCACGAACAATATGAATAGATAAAATCTTCAAAACGGTTTTTGTTTAATTAACGTCATCAAGAGGTTCAGGGTTTGTCTCCCTCTAAGGAATAATCCTATGCGATAATAAACTATTTTCACTTGATTTACTTAATTTCAGGTCAAATATAAAGTTAAATTTAATTAAATGCGCCTCAAAAACATCAGCTTAGCTTACGGCATGAAGATTTTTAAAGCTCTATCCGAGGAGCCAAGGGTAAGGATTATCCACCTATTGATCAATAACAAGGAGCTGAGCATATCGGATATTGAACATATTCTTGAATTCACCCAGACTAAAACCAGCCGACACTTGGGCTATCTAAAAAATGCCGGCTTAGTAGGTAGCAAGAGAGTGGATCAATGGATGTTTTATTACATTTTGGATGAAGCCATTGAAATTATTAACCAAGTATTTAAGTTCATCCAAAAGGACGTGAGCCTTATTCGGGACCAAGAGGTGTACACCATCCTCTATTCCAACAGAGAATTGGCTATCAACAAAATACAAAACAATCCCTACCGAAAATAATATTGCCTTGAGTAAATACCATCACCTTTTTTTTGATCTTGACCATACCCTATGGGACTACGATCGGAACGTGCAGGAGTCTTTGCGTGAATTGTTCGAACTCTACAAACTGCAAGATCTGGGAATACCCACTTGCGAGGATTTCTACGGCGCCTTCAACAAAATAAATTACCAGCTTTGGAGCTTATTTAACGTCGGAGAAATTGACAAGGACCATCTAAGACAACAAAGGTTCAAGCAGATTTTTGAGCATCTCGGTGTGGACGGGATTTCAGTACCAAAGGACATGGAGGAAGATTTTATGCATAGGACATCGTCCAAACCACATTTGTTTCCCCATTCCAAAGAAATTCTTAC
>DATGMS010000071.1:0-2417 GCA_035307285.1 Cyclobacteriaceae bacterium | reverse complement strand
TCGGCTGCCAATTCGATCAATGACTTTAAACGGCAACCTTTATTGGTCAATCCGTTGTCGTTTTCTACTCCCATCATGGTGAGTGCCGACGTCAATGGAGATGGTCTGGAAGACATATTCGTTGGAAATCCTGCCGGTATTACCGGACAGCTGTTTCTTCAGCGGAGCAATGGATCATTTTCCCCCAAAAACATCCCGGATTTCGAATTGGATAAAGGAAGTGAAGATACTGGAGCTGCGTTTTTTGATGCCAATGGTGATGGGCATTTGGACCTATATGTGACCAGTGGTGGCTACGGGAATTTCATGCCCGAAGACGGCTTGCTCCAGGACCGTCTTTACTTGAATGATGGTAAGGGCAACTTCACCAAGAGAACCGACCTCATCCCTTCTATGGCGACCAGCTCCTCTACCGTGCGTGTCAGCGACATCAACGGCGACGGCCATCCTGACCTTTTCGTGGGAGGCAGAGTGGTTCCTGGACGTTATCCTGAGGTACCCCAAAGTTATCTCTTGATCAATGATGGAAATGGAAAATTCACTGACTGGATATCCAGTCTAGCTCCTGCGCTCCAACATGTCGGGATGGCGACGGATGCCGCTTGGATCGATCTGAACGGCGATGACAGGGAAGATCTTGTACTTGTCGGAGAGTGGATGCCCATCACTGTTTTCCTCAATGAGGAAGGGAAATTAGTTGATAAAACCGAAGCTTACTTTGAGCGCACCTACAACGGTTGGTGGAACACGCTCTTGGTGGAAGACCTGAACGGGGACGGAAGGCCAGACCTGGTGGTGGGCAACCAGGGCTTGAATACCCAGGTAAGAGCAAGTGTGGAGGAACCTGCCGAAATGTTCTACAAAGACTTTGACGGCAATGGCTCCATAGATCCTGTTCTTAATTTTTACATCCAGGGCAAAAGCTTCCCCTACGTCACCAGAGACGAGTTATTGGATCAGATAGCCATGACGCGTACCCGTTTTAACAGTTACGAAAGTTATGCTGATGCCGTTATGGAAGACATCTTTACCGCTAAAGAGATGGAAGGCGTTGAACGATTGTCAGCTAACCATTTACAGACGGCTTTATTCCTAAACAACATCGACGGAAAATTTCAGGAAATGGGGCTTCCCTTTGAAGCACAATCCTCCCCTATCTTCGCGGTATCTGCCATTGATATTGACAAAGATGGCCATAAGGATCTTATCTTAGGAGGCAATATAGAGCAGGCGAGATTGAGGTTTGGCAAGTATGATGCGAATTACGGAATGTTTTTGAAGGGAGATGGGAAAGGAAATTTCTCTTACGTTCCACAATGGCAGTCCGGACTAAGCATCCAAGGCGATATAAGAAGCATTCTCCCATTAGGGGATAAACTACTCTTCGGAATTAACCAAAAAGGTATTGTGGCTTATGGTTTTTAGTGGACAAAAGAAGATTTCCGGTAACCGATGACAGCGGCCTGAAGTGGAAAGTCCAAAACCTAAAGGCGCAGTGGTCTATGATCTGGCGACTGGCGACCTCTCCGTGATCACATCGCTGTTGCGTTACTCGGTTATTGGGGTTGTCTTCGCTCTTTATTCTTTGTTCTTTAATCTTTACTCTAGTTACTAGATAATTATAAATGAAAATACGTTTACTACTCACCGTAATTGGCCTTACACTTCTGGAATCCTGCACAAGTAAGCAGGCACCGGACGAAATAGATAACCAATACCTTAGCCGGGTTTTCAATCAGATGACGGACATCATGGTCCATGACATCAGCAATCCTCCTCTAGCAGCGCGATTTTATGCCTACGCCAGCCTAGCCGGCTATGAGGTGGTATCACAAAATGATCCCGACTACCCTTCCATGTATGGGAAACTGAATGACTATCCTGAAATCAAAAAACCGGAGGGCTTTGAACAGCATCATTTCCAAATCACTGCGCTGATGGCGATCATGGACGTTTCCAAAAAAATACAACCGTCGGGTTCGAATATGATTGCTTTGGAAGAAGAGGTGCTGCAAGAGCTAAAGCAGAAGGGCTTCTCAGAAAAAACACTTGAGGACTCGAAAGGCTATGCCACGCTGATCAGCCAGGCGATTTTAGATTATTCCAGAAAAGACAGGTACACCGCTATCAGCAACTTTCCCCGCTATACCCCGCTGGGAACTGATGGCGCTTGGTACCCGACACCGCCCGGCTATTTCCCCCCGGTGGAGCCGTTTTTTCATACCATCCGTTCCTTTACCTTGGATTCTTCGGCACAGTTTAAACCCGACCCCCCTGTGCCCTTTTCTGAGGACAAAGACTCGGAGTTTTTCCGTATGACTTTAGCCGTATATGAAGCAGATCTGTCTGAAGAAAACCGGGAAATCGCTGCATTTTGGGACTGCAACCCCTTTGCTCTTCAGGACAATGGCCATTTG
>DATGMS010000070.1:0-5137 GCA_035307285.1 Cyclobacteriaceae bacterium | reverse complement strand
CTCGAGCTGGTGGAATAGTAGCGGCTCGTAATACTTAGATTTTAGTTGCTTTTCTTCTTTAATCCACGCTAGAAGACGCTAAAGTTTTGCCTACGTTTTCTTGGCTATAAGGCCTTGATACTTATATTTTAATACTTACGTCTAATTTTCTTATATCTTGATACTTACATCTAATTTTCTTACGTCTTGCTACTCACTTCATTCCATCACCCCGTTATCCAGCATCAATTTGATTTCCTTAGACTGAAGATGGCAGTTATACCAGCCGCTTTCAATACTCGCATTGAATTTCTTATAAAAATTTATTGCGGGATCATTCCAATCCAATACCTGCCACATCATGCCCGTGCAATTGTCGTCCAGGGCTTTCTCCATCACCTTTAAAAAAAGTAATTTCCCAGCGCCTTTTCCCCTTTCGGATTCGGTGACGATATAATCTTCAAGATACAGGCGTTTGCCCTTCCAAGTGCTGTAGCGATAATAATAGATTGCAGTTCCGATGATCGCCCCAGAGTCCTTCTTGATCAAAACAAAAAAATGATAGACGGGATTGTTACCGAAACCGTCTTCTTCCATTCTTTCCAAGGTGTTGGTCACTTGGTCCGAAGCTTTTTCATAGACAGCTAATTCCTGAATTAAAGCAAAAACTGCTCTTAAATCTTCTTTTTTTCCCTCTCTAATCGTGTACATGAGCCGAAATTAACAAAAAAGACAATGTGGCAAAATGATATTCTAATTTTATATCTTAGCCGACACTTAAATTAAAACTCTCTGATGGCTTAATAGAGATGAGAGATTGTCATGTCCGGGTGCATTCGTCACTTAAGTTGCGGAAGACTCAAGTTAAATTTCACAGCAAGCAATCTGATAATGATAATAACACTCAATGAAATCATCAGATTGATGTCCCGATCTAAGTTATAATGATTAAAAATGCAGTATATGATAGCTCCGCTAAGGCAAGCAGAGGCATAGATTTCTTTCCTAAAAAGGACAGGCATTTCATTCGTTAGCGTATCCCGGATCACGCCGCCCATTACAGCAGAAAACATCCCCATAATAGCCGCTACTTCCACTCTGAACCCAAGATTTAAAGCTTTTTCCACCCCCAAAACGGTGAAAAAAGCTATACCCACTGTATCAAATAAAAATAGGGTTCGCTTTAATTTGGATACCGTTTTGTAAAAAAAGAAAGTTGTCAGTATCCCTGCAAAAATGGCGTATAAAAAATTAACATTTCCAATCCAAACTAGAGGATAGGAACCCAATAGGATGTCCCGAAGGCTACCTCCCCCGATAGCAGTGATAAACCCCGTAAAGCCTGCCCCGAATAAATCATGCTCACGGTCCTCTATGGCCAATGAACCTGATATGGCAAAGACAAAGGTGCCGACTAACTCTAGTGTATATTGAAGATCCATAGATAAATTGAATACTAATCCTTTCGCATGACAAAAACCCCCATAGCCCTTTGTCCGTGTACCAGAACGGACTTAGGAGCTTCAAGGTGATGAAGATGATGCTTGGCCATCACGTCCGCCAACAGTTCTTCGGTAAGAATAAATCTCTCGGAGCCGTCTGGCAATAAGTATCGTCCATCCCCTTTATGGGTAGATTGATCCATGATGCCACCGAATCCGGTGGTCATTCTTAAAAAAAGAAAACCTCCAGGCTTAAGTATCCTTATCATTTCATCCATCATTTGGTGAAAATGATCAGTACTCCGGGCAAAATGCAAAACTGCAGAGCTTATGATGGCGTCAATAGCCGCATGGTGAAACGGCATGTCCTCCACCGTTGAATTTTGAAAACGATGAATATCATAATTTGCCCGGATTGTCTGGGCCTGTATGCGTGCCATCTGTATGGCTACAGGATTTTGGTCTACACCAAAAATCTGATACCCTGCCTTTAGAAAATAGACCGTATTCCTCCCTTCGCCACAACCTGCGTCCAGGATCTTCATTTCTGGGCTAAACCTTCCTTTCAGAATCTGATCCAGAAGATAAATGTCCAAGTTCCCCAGTAGTTTGTTCAACATATTTATTTCCATAACGGTCAGTTTTTAATACAAATCGATGGCTAATGGAAGTATATTTAAAATGGAAATTATTTCAATATCTGGAACAAATAGGCCAGGGTAAATTCAAGGTTGGTAAAGTTGATATCGAATATTCTTCCTTTCGATTCCGGCCTGCCAAATTCATAGGAATAGCGCACTTCTGCCTGAAGGGTGCTTTTACCGAAAAGTTTTGAAAGCCCTACGCCAGCGGTAAGTCCATACATAAACCTCTTGGGATCATCGCCAGGCCTTCCATAAGTGGGAATCAACAGTGGGCCTTCGCTTACCCGTGAAATTTCCCTAGCATCCAGCAGGTAACCAAAATGGGGACCCATTTTGATGTGGAACCTTCCGGAATTCCCCAGATAAAAATTGGAGAGCAGAGGGACCTTGATGTAATCAAAGCGGGTTTCATTCCCCACATTTAAGGTATCAGTACCGGTGTAACCTGTTGTAACATATTGAAATTCGATCTGTGCACCGGCATTTTTTGCAAAAAACTGTTCTATTACCAAGGAGTAGGTCGGAGAGGAGATGCCGGGAACCTTATAAGATACGGACGCGATGGCAGGGCGGTACGAGACTGCAGATTGGGATAATCCTCCCCTAAAACCAACACTGGTTTGGGCTTGGATTTCCAAAAAAGCCGAACCTATCAAAAATGTAATAATTGCTGCTTTCTTTAGCCAGCTCATCGTAAAAACTTTTTCTCGGAAACTCTTTTAAAGATTAGGCCGCTGGATTAAATATCCAACGGCTAACCTGTGAACGTAGGAGATGGCTATTTTTTTTTCTTCTTTACCTCCTCAACATCTTCCCTATCCCTTAATTTCTTATCGTCTACATTATTGTTGAGAAATTCATTGATTTTGTCGATGGAAAATGAACTGGAGATCTCCCCAAAGGTATTGATATTCATTTTAAAGCCTTCTAACTCCGCATTCACCCTCGGATTATCATCCTTTTTAGATTTTTTTGCCATGATCATTTTCATTTATGTGTCCAACTCAAACCTCTAAACTATCTAACGCAAAATTTATCCTTTTGATTAACTCCTCTTTGCCAAGAATCCCAAATATCTCTGACAAATCCGGTCCCGCACCGACCCCTGTGACGGCTAGTCTTACAGCTTGCATGACTTTGCCAAGTTTGATTTCCTCCTCTTCGGCAGCCCCCTCCAATAACGATTTAGCCACTAAGGGAGAAAACTCTCCGTCGCTGGCAATTAATTTCCTCTTAAAAGCAGACAAAACAGTAACCGCATCTTGATTCCATTTTTTTGCGGCAACGGTTTCATCAAATTTTTCGGGAGTTTGTAGGAGAAACCTTCCTTCCCTTAATAGATCTGAAGGAAAAGTTGCCCTTTCTTTTACGAGCGCGACGATTTGTACTGCCTGTTCTTGATCCAGTTCAAGCCCTTCCTTTTGACTATCCTGCAACAGATAGGAAGCCAATTCGTTATCGGACTTGGCTTTTAAGTATTGTTCGTTATACCACTTGGCCTTGTTTATATCAAACTTTGTTCCTGACTTGCCTATTCTTTCCACCGTAAATGCCTCTACCAGCTCTTCCATACTAAAAATTTCCTTTTGGTCGCCAGGATTCCAGCCCAAGAAAGCCAGGAAGTTAAGAAAAGCCTCAGGCAAATAACCTGACTCCCTAAAACCCACTGCCTGGTCACCTGTGGCAGGATCTGTCCAGTTTAGCGGGAAGATCGGGAAACCTTGTTTGTCAGCATCCCTCTTGGACAGTTTGCCATTGCCATCGGGCTTCAACAAGAGCGGCAGATGCGCAAATTCAGGCATGGTATCCTCCCACCCAAAATACCTGTACAACAATACATGTAGCGGTGCAGAAGGCAACCACTCCTCGCCCCTAATTACATGGGTGATCCCCATCAGGTGATCATCCACGATATTGGCAAGATGGTAGGTCGGCATTCCATCAGACTTCATCAATACTTTGTCATCAAGGGTATTGGAATGCACCAGCACCCAGCCTCGTATCATGTCGTTCAACCTTACTTCTTCCTTTCGGGGAATTTTGACGCGGATCACGTAGGGGTCGCCAGAAGCCAACCTTGCCTTCACCTCATCTTCAGGAAGGGTGAGGGAGTTTTTCATCTGGGTCCTGGTGATAGAATTATATTGTGGGGACACCACCCTTGCCGCGGTCAGTCTTTCCCGCATCGCATCCAGTTCCTCCGGCGTGTCAAATGCATAATAAGCATGTCCTTTCTCGATTAGATCCAGGGCATACTGTTTGTACATAGGCTTTCTCTCGGATTGGCGATAAGGCCCGTGAGGTCCTTCAACCCACGGACTCTCATCAGGTATAATGCCTAACCATTCCAGGGAATTCTTGATGTACTCCTCCGCTCCAGGCACAAAGCGGTTTTGATCGGTATCTTCTATCCTAAGTAAAAATTTACCCTGATTTTTCTTCGCAAAAAGGTAATTATATAAAGCGGTTCTGACACCGCCAATATGCAAAGCTCCCGTAGGGGAGGGGGCAAATCGTACACGTACTTCTCTGGTCATGATTATGAAATGGTTTTACTTGGAACGCTTTCTGCTTCTTTATCTAAAGGGCAAAGGTACGAAAAGAAAGAGAAGTATTTTGGATACAGAAAATCAAATTTTCCGTCAACCACGATCGGTGTATCTGCCGTTTAACGTCAAAAAATGGGATTTTCTTCGTACATTAATTTCAATAATGCAAAAGGACAACCAGATTCATTGTAAAGACATTTCCCCGCCCATCTGGAATGATCTGCCGGATTTTTCTTTGGAAGCTGTGAACCTTTGGAAAATATCGATTCCAGATTTCCTCAGCCAAAAGGAGAGACTGATCCAACTTTTGACCAAGGATGAATCAGGTAGAGCTTCCAGATACCATCAAAAAAAAGATAGGGATAGGTTTATCATAGGCAGGGGAATGCTCAGGCAGGTTCTTGCCAACTACTTCGGATGTGATTCGACAAATGTTGATTTTAAAAAGGGCATAAATAATAAACCGTACATCGATCATCCCTATCCTTTGCCGTTTAATGTTTCCTATTCCCACAATTACGTT
>DATGMS010000069.1:0-12474 GCA_035307285.1 Cyclobacteriaceae bacterium | reverse complement strand
TACCCACTCCCGTCCGGTTGAGTCCGCTAACCGTAAAGAAACCGTTTGCATTCCCCCTCCCTTCTTCAAGAGGGTCAATCCTCCTTCGAATTGCGACAATCTGATCACAGGAACCTTAGTTTCCGCTGCCCATTCTTTTCTGTAATTTTCCCCAAACAGCTTCCTATGCAACGGCTTTACCCGGTCGAAGTCGGGATTGGCTCGGATCACCGCGCTATCCAGCGCGGCCACGTCCGAATCCACTTGCTGATCATAACCGTCATCCGCACGATAGGGCCAAACGTATTCAAAAGCTTTGGCCAATGATGCGTTTTCATAGATGTAGTAGCTTATCCTTGTACTTCTGTCCCCCAACATGTCCATTACCACCAGTCCCTGACTTTTATCCTGAAACAAGGAATTTTCGGATTTACGAAGAAAAGTTGACTTTGCGCCTGAACCGCTCACTACCTGTACCCGATCTTCCTTGTCTTTAAGCAACTGTAACCCGTGTTCATGACCTCCCACATACACCAAATTAGGAAAGCCGTCAAACACACCATAAATCTTGTCCCTCAGCCGCTGGTATTCAGGGTGAATCAGGTCTTCCGGGCTTTGAAGCACGGTAGATCTTAAGAGTGGATAAAGGGATCCCAACACAGGTAGCGGGATATATAAATCAGGATTGATATTGGTCAATGGAAACAGATGGTCTTTAATGGAGTAATTTCCACCATGTACGCCATCTGTCTGGAATGGATGATGCGATATTAAATAAACTGTTTTATTTCTGTTTTTAGAAAGTAAATCCTCCAAGCTCTCCAAAACATCTTCTTCAGTGAGGCAATCGCAATCCTGGGCATGGTTGGTTTTATCGTGGGGAAACAACCACCATTCGCTATCAATAGCGATAATGGACAAACTGTCCGATAGGCTTATTTCTACCGGATCGGGGCAGCCGTTGGCCGGGATTAATTTCAATAGAGGATTCTGTTGGCTTTCCAAAAACTTGCCCTGTGCCTGGATTTTCTGCAAACCCAGCTCCCTGCTTTTATCCCAGTCGTGGTTTCCGGGGATGAAATAGGTAGGGATATTCTTGCTGATAAAGGGTTCATATTGGGATCTGAGGATTTGTTGGGTTTCCAGCTCCTCGGCACTTCCTGGAAGTCCCATTCCATCAGGATAAATATTATCTCCCAGGTATATGACGTTAGTTCTATCCGCAATCACCAAGGTGTCGGCCGCTGCTAGCAGTCCCCGTTGATAAGGATTCATCTCTCCGGCATCACCAATAAAGATGATCCGGTGCTTCACTTCAAACTGTGCGATGGCCTGGCAACTAACAAAAAACGAAAGGGTCAATAAAAAGATGCGCATCAATCAGTTGTATAGGTGAAGGATAAAATGGTAGCCGCACCGGCATCTCCGGCTTCATTGCTGATCCATAAATTGTTCTCTTGGTCAAAAGCCATTCCTTCCGGCTGGGAAAACATTTTTCTGTCCAGTGGATACGCCTCCCTTACAACCCAGTTTTCATCTGCCACCACCAACATACGGTTGACCGATGAGAGGATATACCATTGGTTAGCGACAGGATGATAAGAAAGGGCTGAAGGTTTAAAGGATTTCTTGCTCTCCTGGGTTTGTAGTATCAGCGAATCAGGAATGGATAAGGTATTGCTGAGTGACAATTCGTCTTCAATTTCCAATTGGTATACAGTGACGGCACTATGGTTTTTGTCCACTTTACATTCCTTGCAGAGCACATACAAACGGCCATCCGAAGGATTGTAGGCTAAGCCTTCATACTCGCCTTTTGGCACCAGGTTTTCATAGACTTGGGGAACAATGTTTTTTTTTGATTTCCATTCTTCCAACGGAAAGGTAAAGATATCTCCATTGCTTTTCAGTACATAAACCTTATTGTCTATCACGGAGAGATCTTCATAGTCTCCATCCTTTCCGAAGGGAAAGGTTTGTTTCACCATGCCATCCAAATCCAATTGATACAAAGTCCCCGTTTCATCCTCTTGGGCATAGATTGATTGGGGATCAGCCGGGTCGAAAGCGATCCCCGATATTTCCTCCAATGCCTGGTTTAATGTCCGTACCTCGGGGCGGCTAAGGTCATAGTTGGCGGGGCTTTGTTGGGTATAGCCTTCCTTGTTGCTACAGCCTAGTAGAAACACGCAAAACCATAGTATTCCGGATTTAACAGGCCAACGTTTATACAAGAGGTTGATGTTCATGATTTGCTGATTTGAGGTAGTCATATATATCTTGCTGCGCATGCCGTAGACCCGGGTTTTCAAGCGGAATGTTTTCTGAGTTCTTTCCTATCCATACAGAGGAAGCATCATCTTTCCATTGAAGTTCCAGAATATGTCTCAGTTGCTGCTTTTGCTTTAATAGCAAAATGGGAAAACATACCTCTATCCGTCGGTGGATATTCCGGACCATCCAATCTGCGGATCCCAGATACAGCAGCTCCCTCCCTCGGTGATGAAAATAAAACACACGCCCGTGTTCCAGGAAGCGCCCCACTATGCGTTTTACTTTGATATTTTCGCTTAGGCCTCCGAGTCCCGGTCTGAGCCTGCAGATACCCCTCACCAGAAGACGGATCTCTACCCCTGCCTGAGAGGCTTCATACAACTTTTGGATGAGCTTTTCCTCCTCTAAATTATTCAATTTTAAAAACAAAGAGGCCGGCTTTCCCTGCATCGCCTCCGCAATTTCATCATTGATCAGTTGTATAAAACGATCCAAAAGATTGAAATGCGCCACCAATAAATGGTCAAAAGACAATTCATCCTGAGGGAGTTTCACTCTTCTTGCAGGTAAAAAGAGAAATAGTTGATGCAATTCCTTCAGCAGGGTCTGATTTGCAGTCAATAGGCTATGGTCGGTATATACTTTTGCGGTTTTCTCGTTGAGATTGCCGGTAGAAAAAAGTCCGTAGTATTCTGTACCGCCGGAAATACGACGGATAGCCAAAGCTACCTTTGCATGTACTTTTAGCTTGGGAATACTGTAGGTAATATAAACGCCCGCCGCCTTCAACAATCTTGCCCAACGGACATTATTCTCCTCATCAAAACGGGCTTTTAACTCTACAAAAACAAACACCTTTTTTCCGTTCCGCGAGGCTGTCATCAGGGCTTGCGCTATCCGGGAATCCTTTGCCACCCTGTACATGGTGGTATAGATTTCGGCCACTTCGGAATCAATGGCTGCTTCATTAAAAAATCTCAAAACGGTATCATAACTCTGGTAAGGGGTATGCAGTAAAATATCTTCCTGCTTCATCCGGTCAAAAATTGAAATGAAAGAGACATCTTTTGACCCTTCGACCCGAAGCTGCTCCATGACGGGATAGGCCAAGTCGGATTTCCAAACGGGAAAATTGAAGAAATCTTTTAGGTTATGATACACTCCCCCCGCCACAGCGCTTTTTTTATCCAGGTTAAGGTATTGGAGTAAATCGAGCAATACGGTCTTGGGCATTTTCTGCTCGTACAATAGCCGAACAGCCAATCCATATTCCCGTTTGGCGATCTCTTTTTCTATGGCCTCAGCAATATCGGATTGATAATGGTCACCTATATCTATTTCGGCATCACGGGTAACTTTAAAACTGAATATATTTTCTATGTTGGAAAATTCCGGCCTCTCTGTCAAGAACCGGCGGATAATACCGTCGATAAATAACACATAGCTTCTGCCATTTTCCTGTAATTCCACAAATCTTGAAACTTCTTCGGAAGGAATTTTAACAATAAACTTTCCTGCGTTGTCCTTTAGCAGCACAAAGAAATACAGCTGACTGTTAACCGGAAAAAAGCCTTCCTGTTTCTGCAAGTCGGTAATCACCAAAAAGGCGGAAATGTGGCCATAAAAATAGTCTCTTAGCGTCGGAACCAGGTTTTCGGGGATAGCCTCCCCATAAATCAAAAAAATATCTTCATCCCTAAGTGCCGGAATGATCTTTTCGGTCAAAATTGTCCCATAGTGGGTTTGTTGACGGTTGATCAGCTTTTTTACCTTTTTAAATACGGTAAGATCTTGGTGATGTATATTGCTTTCCTTTTTCTTCTTGATTTTTTTCCAAGCTCCCAATACAGGCATCCTCACGCGGTAGAATTCATCCAAATTAGAAGAATAGATGGCAAGAAACTGTAACCTTTCAAGCAAAGGGACATAGGATTTTTCGGATTCCTCCAGCACCCTTTGGTTAAAATGCAACCAAGATATGTCGCGACTGTTGAACTGATCAGATTCCTCCATTTCCTAACGTTAAGACTGCAATTAAAAAGGCCAGAACGGACACAATGATACCATACATGAAAATATTATACGCAACCCTAAGCAAACGGTATTTTCTCCCCAACACTACTCCTTGGGAATAAACATCCTTGGTCAACATGCTATAGAGGAACTCCTTGTCCTGCATGGCTTTCTGCATCCCTGCGTTGTACTCCTCCAGCCCCATCGCATGGAAATTCCCGAAGAACAACAGGTTTACCCGCTTGGACGCCACGTCCTCTGCGGTAAAATAACCCGAGGAGATCTTCGGTCTTGTAGACAAGATAGCCGAAACCATGGTACACAAACTGACTAACAACAAGATCAAGGTAGGAATGGTCAAGTATTCATTATTGTCCAATTTTCTTAGAAGCAATGCTATAATCATAGAAAGAATGATGGAATTGACCGTGATCAAGATATTTGCTTTGTTGTCGGCCATGTCACTCAATCTTTGGTTGTTGGTTGAAGTAATCCGAAACATCGTCTCTATACCCCTTTCCGGTTTGTTTTCCTTTTCTGCCTTCTTCTTTACCTTCTCTTGACTTTTTGCTTCTTCTGTTTCCAGCCTTTCAATGTTCTCTTCCTTACCTTTATTTAAGAGCTGTTTTGCATACTCTGTGTGGTAATGGTGATTTCTCATAAAAAGCAAAGTGTTGGCCCTCCAGCCGTTTTTGCTTAGAGGGAGTCCAGATACTGCCTCTACCTCCTGGCGCATCAATTTGTTTCGTTTGTCAAAGGTTTCCATACCTAAATGAAAAAGATCCGCATCGCATAAAATTTCTTCCAATAAATTATTAGGTTTTTGTGGGATTTTTGTAGCCAGAATGCATTGTCGAACCTTTTTGGTGATATCTTCAGGCACCTGTTTCTGGACTAAAAATTCCTCCGCCAAATCGGCACTCCGCTCCTCGTGGCCTAAAGGGCCGCCATTGATATAACCGACATCATGAAAATAGGCTGCTGCAGTCACAATAAAGTTTTGCACCTCATCCAAATTATAATGTTGGGCTAATTTCTTGACGGCAGTAACCACTGCATCTGTATGTCCATCATCATGAAAACAATACGAGCCGGGAATATTTTCAACCATATAGTTACGAACATGCCCATTAATTGCAGAAAGTAAGGCTTTATAGTCTATCATTTTTCTTTTAAAAATTAAGATAAATTTAAACAATGTATCTTCCACTCTCACAATTAGCAACCAATTAATCTTAAATAAAGCAATTGGGGGTTGCCAACTAGCGATCTTTATCTTAGGATAACCGCTGCTTGGTATTAGAGCGATGTTTCAGAAGAGTATAAGTTGAGGTTCGTTTATAAAAAACTCATCGAATGGAATAGGGAACATGTGCCTAGGTATATCGAAGCCCCTTCCAACTGAATCAGAAATTTTCATCCGGCTCAGGTATAGCAGCAGGTATCCATTTATTATTTGAAATCCCTGGAAGGGAACAGTTCCCCCTGTACCGGCTTGTCCGTAGTGGTTGGACGATTATAAACAATCGGCTTCTCGACCGATCCTATATCCCGTCCCTCCGTATCGAGCTGCATCAGCCCAGTCAAATTGTGACAAGAATTCACCACTACATGGACCACTTCCCCTTCCACCTGTACCTTGCCCGTCACCATCAACAGCTTTGATTGGAGGATTATCGGTCGGTACTTTTCAAAAACCGTGTTCCACACCACCAAGTTGGCAAAACCCGTCTCGTCCTCTATGGTGATAAACAATACCCCCTTCGCCGTTCCGGGACGTTGGCGCACAGTGATCAATCCGCAGACCTTGACCGTCATTCCATTCCTTATCCCCGCCAATCCGCCTGTAGGCGTCACCTTCAGACGATTTAGCTCATTACGGATCAAGCCTACCGGATGGGCTTTCAACGAAAGGGAAGTAGCCCCATAGTCTTGGATAACATGCTCCATAGCCGATAAAGGTGGCAGGACAATTTCCCGTTCCGTATCACTCTCCGGGAGAAGTTCCTTGAACATTCCTACCGGTCGGCCATGCAGGGCGGAGATTTCCCATAAAGCCTCCCTGCGACCCAGCCCTATGGATAGAAAGGCATCCGCATCGGCCAGTCTCTCCAGCGCGGCTTCAGACACACCTGCATTGACCAGTTCGATGATGTGCATATAGGGTTTTTTCCTGCCTGACAACAGCAATACCATATCTTCTTGGCGGATACCCTTTATCTGTCGAAAACCGAGACGAAGTGCCCGGTAGGCCCCCACTTTTTCCTCTAAGGTATGATCCCAACTGGAACGGTTGATATCGATAGGTCTTACCTCTACCCCATGCTTACGGGCATCAATGACTATCTGGGCTGGCTGATAAAAACCCATCGGCTGGCTGTTGAGCAGGGCAGCGGCAAATACATCTGGGTAATGGCATTTAATCCATGAGGACACGTAGACCAGTAAAGCAAAGCTGGCGGCATGGCTTTCTGGAAAACCATAACTTCCGAATCCTTCAAGTTGCTTAAATACCCGCTTGGCAAACTCCTCCTTATAGCCTTTGGCCATCATTCCTTTCACCAGTTTTTGTTCGTACTGGCTTACCAAACCATTGGCTTTAAAGGTGGCCATGCTTCTACGCAAGCCATCTGCTTCGGCAGGGGTAAATCCGGCCGCGACGATGGCGATCTCCATGGCCTGTTCCTGAAACAGGGGGACTCCAAGTGTCCGGCCTAAAATTTTTTCAAGTTCCTTTGAAGGGTATTCTATTGGCTCTTCCCCATTACGTCTTCTTAAGTACGGATGCACCATATCCCCTTGTATAGGGCCGGGCCTTACGATGGCCACCTCAATGACCAGATCATAAAATTCTTTGGGCCGCAATCGGGGCAGCATGGACATCTGCGCCCGGCTCTCGATCTGGAATACCCCTAGGGTATCCGCATGGCTCATCATCTCATAAACCTCCTTGTCATCCTGCGGGATATTGGCGAGGGTAAGGTCAAGCCCGTAATGTTCCTTGGCCAGGTCAAAGCCTTTCCGGATACAGGTGAGCATGCCCAAAGCCAAAACATCTACCTTCAGGAAGCCCAACGCTTCAATATCATCCTTGTCCCATTCTATACACGTCCGGTCTGCCATCCGTGCATTCATGACGGGACAAAGATCGGAGAGCCGATCCCGTGTGATCACAAATCCCCCCGTATGCTGTCCAAGCTGCCTTGGAAAACCGATATACTCCCAAGTGAGCTCCAGCACCTTGCGGAGGTGCGCATCTCGGGGATCAAAACCTTGTGAAGATGGCACACCTTTTTCAAGCCACTCTTCCGTGAATTCGTATTCGGATTTTGAAAGTTTATCCACTGCATCCAAAGACAATCCCATCGCTTTTCCCACGTCACGCACCGCTCCTTTCCAATGCACCTGAGTAACGGTAGCCACTATTCCGGCTCTATCCCTTCCGTATTTTCCATATATATACTGCATCACTTCCTCGCGCCGTTCATGCTCGAAATCCACGTCAATATCCGGTGGCTCATTCCGCGCATCCGACATGAAGCGGGCGAAAAGAAGATTGGACGTTGCGGGATCAACAGAAGTAATGCCTAGGCAATAGCATACTGCGGAATTGGCAGCGGAACCCCGTCCCTGACATAAGATATCCCTTTCTCTGGCAAAACGAACCAGGTCATAAACGGTCAAAAAATAGGAAGCATAGTTTTTTCGCCCGATAAAATCCAATTCATAATCCAGGGTATTTTTTATTTTTTCCGAAATAAATTCCCCGTAGCGGTCCCTTGCCCCCGCCCAAGTCAGGTGGATAAGCTCGTCCTGCGGGGCACGCCCTTCGCTGGTAATTTCTTCGGGGTAAGCGTATTTAAGCTGATCCAATGAAAAGTGACAGGCTTCCGCTATTTCTTGTGTATATCGAATGGCATCTGGATATTGCCGGAACAAGCGTTTCATTTCGGCCATGGACTTCAGGTGTCGTTCAGCATTGGGATGCAAACGAAAGCCTGCGTTTTGTATGGTGCATTTTTCACGGACACAGGTGAGTACATCCTGTAGCTCCCTTCGTGTGGGATGATGATAATGTACATCGTTAGTGGCTACCAAGGGAATGTCCAACCTGTCTCCCAATTGGGACAAGCGGTACAATTTCTTTTGATCATCTCCGCTGTAGGAGAAGCTTGCCCCAAGATAGAGATCATCTCCTAAAGCTTCTTTATATTCCTTTATCATCTGGGCAAAGGCTAGCTCAAAATCAAAATCCTCTTGGAGTTTGAAAGGCGGGACTGCAATAAATTTTAACCCCTTCGCATGGAAGTATACATCTTCTTTGTACAAATGACATTCGCCTTTTTCCGTTCTTAGGTTTCCCTTAGTCAATAATGCCGACAACCGACCATAAGCCTCTTTGTCGGTAGGATACGCCAGAAGACTTGGCCCATCTAATAAATCAAGACGGCATGCCGGTATAAAACGGATATCATTCCCTCTCGCGGCCACATGCGCACGGACAATTCCTGCCAGCGTATTTCGGTCGGTAACAGCGATCTGCTTGTACCCTAACTGCACCGCCTGCTGTATTATTTCTTCCGGATGTGAGCCGCCCCGAAGAAAGGAAAAATTGCTGGTTACCTGTAGTTCGGTATAGTCCATGATGGCTTGGTTTTACGTGATTGTGGTAATTAGTTATTGAGTTGATAGACCATAGACCCTGGTAAAGGTCCGTCGACAACAGTCGGCAGTTTACAGAAGCTCATTTATTATCTGTCTGAAGTTTTGATCTATCTTGATTCTTTTCTCTTTGTTCTTTGCTCTTGATACTTAAGACATAATGCTTGATAATCAATAATTAAGCAAAAATACCATGTAAAAACCACTGGGGATCCCCCTCGCCATACAATCCTAGCCTAAAAATCCAATAACGTATTCCCTCCTCATCTTCTACACAATAATAATCTCGTGGCGGACCCGTCTGAAGCCACCATTCCTGTTCGATCCTTTCCGGGCCGTCCGCTTTGGCAATCTTGTAGATTTTCCCCTTGTACCGAAAATGGCGTGGCGGATAATCCGGCAGGTGTACCATTACTTCTATGGGTTCGGGTTTTGACCAAAGTTCAAGAGGTCTGGTTAATGCTGTAGCCCATTCTGTATCCGGCTGCCCTTCAAAAAAAGGTACTTCCTTAATGGAACGTTCGGGCCAATGATGTTCCTGCGGAAGATAACGGTGGATAACATCCATGCCTAACTTGCCCCCAATGTTGTCCAGCAGTTCGGCTACAGCAGTATTGTCTAGGTTATCTATTCCCCAAATGGTGTCTTGAACCCCGCTTAAATCTTCTACCAGAGGAACTTCCAACACAAAGCGCTCAATGCCCAAAGCTGGTTCTATTGAAGCTATTTTAAGTTCAAACAGTTTAAAAAGATGTGCTTGATTATGAGAGGGCCTACCTGTCCCTATATTTATTTGCTCGACTTTTCCGTCTATACGATGTCCTTTAAAAACACCGGCCCGGAGGCCTTTTCCCTCTTTTCTCATTCTCTCACATACCATCTCCAACAGCCGCTTTAGGGCTATTTCGATCCCCATAGAAGTAACTATTGGCTCCATACAGGGCAACTCTTCCCGGTAAGGCCGTATAGGCTGCACCGCATCTATATATTCATGCACCGTGCCCAATGCCTGTCCAAGCCGGGTAAGCAAAGCCTCGCCAAAACGTCTGCGCAAGATGGGTGGGGAAATGTCAATAAACTGCTTAACCTGACGAAAACCTAGCTTTTGCAATCGTTCCAATATTTCCTGGTCCAGACGAAGGGAAGCCGGAGGCAAGGAAAGAAGGGTCTCCCGTTGAGTTCCCGGCGGGGCAATCACCAATTCCTGTCCGTACCTAGCCAAGGCCCAAGCCATTCCCACCGTATCGGCAATGGCTCCTCTTACGCTATAACCCTTGCTTTGGAGGGTGGCCACAATGGCTTCTAAATAAGGGAGCTCACCTCCCCAAAGATGGGCACAACCTGTTATGTCAAGAATAAGACCGTCCGGCAGATCAGTAGCAGCGATTGGGGTATAGCGCAGGCACCACCTTGCAAGGGCTGTTAGAAGCCTGCCTTCCAATTGGGGATCATAGGGAAATACCTCCAGCGAGGGAAGCAGTGTCCGTGCATCGGCAACCACCATTCCTGAAAAAACCCCCGAGGAAGCTGCTGTCGCATTACTAGCTTTGACCAACATCCTTCCACGCTCAGGAGAAGTCAACGCGAAGGGTTTACCTTTAAGCTCAGGCTGCCTAATGACCATCCTGTCTGTGGCTAGATGAGTAAAGCGTAGAGATAACCAACGTTTATGCATAATGTTGTTCCATTTTTGACCTCTGTTCAGTTTTTTCTGCTGGAATAGCCTGACAATAGCCGCCTTTCCACTCAAGTTTCCATTCACCCGGTCTGCCATTACGGACCTTGATGAGTTCTACCTTCCACCTTGGGAATCCCATACCGGGCATTCCTTCTTCCAGTTGACTGGGGATTGGTCTTATCTTCCATCGTGTCACACAGGCCAAAGCATGTTCCCGCCGAGGCTGGTGGCGGTGAAGAAAGCCCGTTACCCTGCTTCTTTCCACCGCAAGCTGTAAGCGTTGAGATTCCGCAAAGCTGATATCCTTTAACTCACCGACCACAGCCGCTAAAACCCCGCATTTCAAACCTTGTTCTATTGTCCACAGCACATCCTTTTCCCGTTTTACATCTATAAAAATAATCCGGTCTGCTTCCACTCCAAAGTGTTTCAATCCTTGGGGAAACAATGGTCGCTGATTGCTCACCCAAAGACAAAAGCGCCCTTTTTGCATAAGCTTACCCAACAGACCGGCAATAAAACCGTTGGTAGAAGCCGCTCCCCCAACACCTTGGCTGATAAACTCATGTATGGCACCTACTGGAAAAGCATTTCCTGAAAACGAAGCTTCAATCGGACCCAAGCCAAAAGAAGAAAGGTGACCACCAAGTTTTGGGGAAGGAAAACGTTCAAGTGCCATAATTTCCTCTCTTAATTTCTGGATTACCTGATTATTTCCCGCCATAGCTTTTTTATATTCAAATTAAATTCTATATTTGACACAAATAATGTCAAATAGTTGACTGTAATACTATCAATAAAAAATGGAAAAGTCAATAAGCTTTTTTGCAGATAACCTAAAATTTCTCCGGGAACGCCTTAAGATGACGCAGCAGCAACTTGCGGGAAAACTTTCCTTAACGAGATCAAAACTTAACGCATTGGAATCCGGCCAAACCAAATCGCCCTCCATTGATGATCTGCTCAAATGTTCAGATCTTTTTAAGATATCCATAGACACCTTTTTACGGGTACCTCTCTCAGAGTTAGACGAAGTAAAACTTCATAATCTTGAGGCCGGGAATGATGCCTATCTCAGCGGCTCGCGGATCAGGGTGTTGGCCACAACGGTAAGTTCGGATAATGAAGACAATATTGAGATGGTTCCGCTCAAAGCTAAGGCGGGATATCTTGCAGGTTATGGCGACCCTGCTTATCTGGGAGCACTTCCTTCCTTCCGGCTCCCCAACCTTTCCTCAGACAAAAAACACCGGATGTTCCAGACAGAAGGAGACAGCATGCTTCCAGTGCCCGAGGGGGCCTATGTCATCGGGTCCTATTTATCCGAATGGAGAATAACCAAAGAAACTCCGTGCATTATCGTTACCGGAACGGAAGGCATCAGCTTCAAAATGGTATCCTTTCTGCCTGAAAAACGCTCTTTCCTGCTTCGGTCGCTCAACCCACTCTATTCACCCTATGAAATTGGGGCAGAGGAAATCAGGGAACTCTGGAAGTTCGAATATTATATGACCCAGGAATTTCCGTTGGAAATCCTAACTTTACAGCAGATCGGCTTGGGGATTTCCGAAATCAACAGAAAGCTTGACAGTATTAAAAATTGAGATCAAAATAGGGCAAAACATCGGGACCTAAATCAAAAATTTATCCGCCAAGACTTAACCTCCTATGAGTATGTTCTCATTCAGCCTTTAGGCGGGTTACGTCCCAGTAAGGGGTATTGCTCTAGGTCAACAACTTGGCCACTAATAGGGCCGCTTTCATCAGCAATCCAGTAAATGGCTGCACTGGCAATTTCTTCCGGCCAAATAATGCGTCCTGCTGGAGCATACACAGAAGGTAAGTCTTCATACCAATTTTCTGCCATT
>DATGMS010000068.1:0-2121 GCA_035307285.1 Cyclobacteriaceae bacterium | reverse complement strand
AGCGGGGGATGAGGTCCATCAGAGTGGACTTGCCTCCACCTGAAGGTCCAACCAGCGCGACTGTTTTTCCCTTTGGGATAGTCAAGTTGACGGACTGTAAAACTTTGCGCCCCGGATAGGAAAATGAAATGTTCTGCAGTTGGATGGCTTCCTTAAACTCTTTCAACACAATGCCATTCGGTACATCGGTAATTTCAGGCTTCTCGTCAATCAATTCCAACACCCGTTCCCCGGCAGCAATTCCGGAGTGGATCGTGCTGAATGAATCTGTGATGGCTTTGGCGGGCCTCATCAACTGAGAAAATATGGCAATATAGGCGATGAACTCTGCTGCCGCCAATTCGGACTGGTTGGTGATGACTAGTGATCCACCGTAGAGAACAATAATGGCCACCATAGTAACTCCCAAAAATTCTGATACCGGGGAAGCCAATTGTTGTCTATAGGCCATCTTTCTGCCAAGGGCAGAATAACGCACGTTTTCTTGGTGAAACTTGTCCTTGATGGCTTCAGTGGCATTGAAAGCCTTGATGATCTTGATGCCGGACAACGCTTCATCCAGATAACTGATCATCAACCCGTAGAGGTTTTGCGCCTCACTAGCCTGTTGTTTCAGTCTTTTCACTATCCTTGAAATAAAAAAAGCCGAGAAGGGGAGGACCAATAAGGCAAAAAGGGTGAGCTTATAGGAAATGGCAAACAGGATCACCAAGTAGGCGATGAGTTGTAACGGTTCTTTAAAGACGACCTGCAGTGTTCCTGTGACGGAGTACTGTACTACTTGAACGTCAGAGGTGACTTTGGATATGATGTCGCCTTTACGCTGATTGCTAAAGAACCCCACGTGCATGTTCATCACGTTGTCAAACACCCTTTTCCTAAGGTTAAGCAAGGTGTGGATACGCAAGTTTTCCATCACCCGCTGAGAGAGGTATTTGAAAACATTGCCCAGAAACACACTGATGACAATAACAATACAAACGAGCTTTAATGCCTCCAGTGGACCGTAGGTGGTGTAGGCATACTCTGCATAATAATTGAAGTAGCCTAAGATATCGGTCCAGGAGTCGGGCTGGGTTGCAGTCCCTGTTTTTTCTTCACTTTGACCAAACAGCGTACTCAAAAGTGGAGCTAGCAAGGCAAGGTTTAAGGTGCTAAATATCACCCCCAACAGCGTAAAAATGACATAAGGAATAGCGTATTTTTCAATAGGCTTGGCAAAGGACAATAAACGGAAATAGGTTTTCATAAATAAATACAAGAACGGTCAGTGAATTATAACCAGATAATTTCCCTTCCCTTCATTTCTAATGTGATGATTCTTTTTACTTCAAAAAGCGTAAAGCTGCTCTTGTTTTTTTCCATAAGAAGACTCAGATTTTGTTTTGATTTTTTGATCTCATTGGAATGACCCAGAAACTGACGAAAGCTTTTCCATATCCAAAACTTCCCTATCAGTAATTTGGGAACTACCTCTAACAGCAACACATGCAGATACCAGGACCAAAAGGCGAGTCCCTCAAGATGGATGGCGTGCACCAGAAACCTGTTTCTGTAGTAGACTTCTTTTACCCAATTCCTTGCAATGATGCTTTTGGTAGTAGAAGAGACCTGATGGAAGCATACGGCTTGGTGGTCATAATAACATTTCCATCCCAACCGCCATGCCCTCAGGCCTAGGTCCAGATCTTCCGCATAAAAGGGGGAGAAGATCGGATCAAAGCCCTGTAGGGATCTCATCTTCTTGGCATCCACCAAGGCATTGGCACCGGATATATAGGTGGTGGGAATAAGGAAATCCTTATCGTTTGAATAAAAGAACCTGGACGCTTTTATTCGCAATCCCATAAAGGTGGGAAAACGGGCACTGTCCTCGATTTTTTCTTCATCCATGCTCATAATCCTTCCCATCACCCCAAAGGTATCTGATTTTTCAAAATACTGCCACAGATTGTTAAAGTAATCCGGGCTGAGTTTGACATCTGAATTGAGAAACAGAAGCAGTTCGCATTGGGCTACCTTCATCCCTTCATTACAGGAATGTGAAAAGCCTTTGTTGACGGGGTTTTTGACTAGTTTAACTTCCGGGTAATTTTCTTCCAAAAAAGAAGTAGATCCATC
>DATGMS010000067.1:0-3028 GCA_035307285.1 Cyclobacteriaceae bacterium | reverse complement strand
ATATAGTCTTACATCTTCTTCGGTGACGTAGATTCCGGATACTTCCAGTTCCGGATGAGCCACCCTAAATGAGGCAAAGTCTGTGGTAATATAGCCCTGTTTCTGTAATTCCATCCTCGCCTCCTGAATATATGGGCCGATTGGAAACGAGGCGTGTTTGCTGATCATCTCCAGCAACTGTGCCTGTTTCAACCAGCTTGCGCTGTTGGCCAATATGTTTTTGGTGTTCAGGTCAAATTCAATATCGTCAAATACAATCGCCTCTTTTTCAGGATCAAAACTTGGTTTCCCTACCAGATATAGCTTGCCGTTGAGATCTTTTTTACCAGATCTTGACAGGATGAAGTCTATATCGACCAATGCCCTGTCTCCAAAACTTTGCGTTGCGATCTTCTTGGGCAATATGTTGGTTTGATTATCCAATCTTAGAGCTTCGCCTGCTAATTGATCATTTAAATACTTGTCCAGAGCGGAGTAGGAAATAGTGAGAGGGAGGGTGATATCCAAATAGTTTGTGGTGTCTTCATTATAGAAAAGCCCCGGTAATGGGCTCGTTTTATTTTGTGGCCTTTGTCCCACGTGGGTAACCACCTCCCCTTCAATCCCAATGTTCAGTCTCAATTTATTGTTTGAGGTAATTTGCTCATTAATTTTGATTTTTTGGGGTATGGTATAGATGAAAGCTTCAATGTCATCTTGTTCTATTTTGAAGGGGTCGCCAAAGGCATCCCACGTTTCATTGACCAGGTTCTTAAAACTAATTCTCGAGAGGCCGTTACTGCCCAACTGCGTTTGCAGAATTTTTTCTATCTCTCTTCTGATTAAGGGATCAAAATCTACCTCATATCCGAGCATACTATACCGAAGTGACCTTCCCCAGCTTTCGATTTTGAGTTCGTTGATAGCCACATCCCAATTCTTTCCAATTTCGGGAGTGAAACTAACTTCGGGACTTAAGGCTTCATCGTAAGGGATAGAAGTGGAAAGCAATTGGCCAAATATCTTCTTTTCAACTTTTAACGATCCTTTGAGGCGCATGGGGAGTTTGACCCGGAGACTGTT
The DNA here is from genome assembly GCA_035307285.1 of Cyclobacteriaceae bacterium. Taxonomy (GTDB): domain Bacteria; phylum Bacteroidota; class Bacteroidia; order Cytophagales; family Cyclobacteriaceae; genus DATGMS01. Next base: position 1,966 of record DATGMS010000067.1, on the reverse strand, counting down.
TTCTCCATTTGAGGCCAGTTGCAAATCTCCCGTGCGGAACACTTCTATGTCTGTAAATATCCCGTTACTAACACTGAGGCCCTGTTCGGAATAGAGAAGGTCTTTTAATCCCTTGTTCAGATGATCCTCGAGATAGGTGAGGGGAATCTCTAGGGGGATATTAATCTTAGAAACAGGCTTGGGTAAGGCCACGGGTTCTCCTTTGAAGCTGGGCTTATCGGGATTGATTTTTTTACAGGCTGTGAAGGACAGGAAAGCCAAAAACAAAAATGGGAAACAGTTCTTTATATTCATTTGCTGCTTTGAATGATCATGATAAATTTCTCTCTACTAATCCGGGAAAGAAGACCAAGCGGGAAAGGAGGTCGGTTACTGTTGGTTGGTGGAGTGGATCGGTTTTTGAAATCCACTACTGATAAATGGTTCTTTAGGTTTAAAAGTTCATTGGAAATATTAATGAATGTTAAAGGCTACCTGATAGAATTTCGGTGGTTGACAGCTTCCATCCTGTGGCTTAACCCTTCAAGATAAGAACTATTTAACCTTTTGCATGGGTTACCTTAATAGCTATAAATTTTTCATGGACAAAAAACCAAAAAAATTCACTGAAGGGAAAATACTAAGTTCATTAGTTTCCATTGCTTTGCCTATCATTTTTTCTAATATACTTCAATCCGCCTACCAGCTGATTGATACCTTTTGGTTGGGGAGATTAGGGGCCAATGCTGTGGCGTCTGTCAGCTTGAGTTTCCCCATTTTGTTCCTAGTGTTGTCGTTGGGGGGAGGGCTGACCTTGGCGGGGACGGTCATTGTGTCCCAATATAAAGGAGCAGATGACCAAAGACAGATTGATTTTAGTTCTTCCCAAACAGTGTTGGTGGTTTTCTTGGTTTCGGTTTTGTTGGCGGTTGTGGGCAATTTCGCCGCTGAACCTATGATGCGCATGGTAGGGGCCGGTCCTGAGATCTTGGAAGATTCAGTCACCTACTTTCAGATTTCTTCCTATGGTTTTATTTTTTTGTTTATGTTTTTTGTTTTCCAGTCCCTGATGCGGGGGATTGGGAACGTTTTGCTTCCGATGTATATCATTTTGGGGACAGTTTTCCTGAACCTTGTACTTGACCCGCTTTTTATTTATGGCTATGGTCCTATTCCTGGGTATGGGGTAGCTGGGGCCGCGGTTGCCAGCGTACTTACTCAAGGGGTTTCCGCAGTGGTAGGCTTATACATCTTGTGGCGAGGCCGACAGGGAATCAAGATCCGGAGGTTGGACATGTATTTTGACTTAGGTTTTGTAAGGAAGATATTTAAAATCGGCCTGCCTTCCAGTTTTGAACAGTCCACCCGTGCGGCAGGGATGACCATGATGGTTGCCCTCGTTACCAGCTTTGGGAGTGAGGTGGTGGCGGCTTATGGTATAGGTTCCCGGATTTTAAGTTTGGTCATTGTGCCGGCATTGGGATTGGCCATTGCTACTACCGCGCTGGTGGGCCAAAACATCGGGGCGGGAAAAATCAACCGGGCTGAAAAGATTGGCAATCTCAGCTACAAGGTCTCTTTCTTTAGCCTATCGGTTTTGGGAACACTATTTTTCGTATTTGCGGAAGATCTTACCGCCTTTTTTGTCCCTGATGAACCCGAAGTAATTAAAGATGGTGCGCTTTTTATAAAGATCATGTCCCTGAGCTTTGGCTTTATGGGTGTACAGCAGGTGCTTAATGGGGTATTTAACGGCACAGGCTTTACTAAGGCTTCCATGATGATATCCATTTTGGGTTTGTGGGTGCTTCGTTTTCCATTGGCTTATGTATTGTCCTATCATACGGCGTTGGGCTATGAGGGGATCTGGTGGGCCTTTCCGATATCCAACCTGGTTACGGGGGCGGTTGCCTTTGTTTTTTATAAATCAGGGTATTGGAAGAGAAGATTGCTGTAGACCAGATATTCCTTCTTTTAGAGGTTCCTC
>DATGMS010000066.1:0-6356 GCA_035307285.1 Cyclobacteriaceae bacterium | reverse complement strand
TCATCTGATATCTTAAATATCACAGGTACCGCCTGGTCAATGACAGGAAAAAAAGCTTCTAGGACCAAATCTTTTTCCGGTCTTACAATACCTTTATTAGATGCAAAAAGGGATTGATGCTTTTGCGCCAATTCCGCATTTTGGTACAGTTCCCTCCATTTCGCCATTACGCCTAAAGTAGTCCCGGGATATAAACCCCGGATGGCTTCAAATTTTGCGAACATGCCCGTAGAAGAAGCCAAGATATTGGAAGAACCCTTATGTCCAGCAAGTACGGTAGCGGTTTTTCCCGGAAGCATTCCTTCCCCATTGGGAATTAAATTGACCATGGTGATACCCGTCTTCCTCCATGTATCCAAATCCTCAGCCGAAGGCTCCCAGCTGTTCAACACATCCACGTAGGGAGTTATTCCAGCAATGTGTGGGGGAGGGTCGGAGGGATCCATGTTTACAGGTCTTTCGGGAGCAGCGGGCGTTTTTACCCCCGCGTTGCCTGCGACGTCAATAAACCCCGGATATACAAATAAAGAATCTCCCTTGATTTCTTGTGCGTCGAGGGGGGGCTTTAGGTTCTTTCCTACCGCCTCAATTAATCCGTTTTTGATAATGACATCTAAAGTGGCGCCGGGACCAGTACCCGTAAAAACAGTCGCATTGGTAATTACATAGGTGCCAGTTACTCTTCTTTCCCCGCTGGGATCACTTTGTGCGGCTGCGTTAAATGCAAAAAGATTGAAAACCGCCACCAAAAGAAATTGAAGAAGGGAGTGTTTCTTTAATAAGCTCATTCGTAAGGTTGGTTTGAATGGTGATGGCGGGAAATTACGCAAATAAACCAGTTGGTAAAGCCATTTGTTTTTTGAAACCTGAAAAAAACTTGAAGAATGGTAGTGGTAATGTTTTAGTGCGGTATGGGTTTTGTCCTAGGGCTTTCTGTTATCAGCTCTTAAAAAAACAGCCTAAAGGAAATCTATTTGTGTTTAAAATGCTCTATATTGGCGAAAATTTTAGGTGAAAAAATGAATAAAGGTTCCTTATTTAAAGAATTATTTACCAATATAAAAACTACTGGAGCAATAACTTTTAGTTCAAAATCTCTTGTCAATAAGATGTTGTCGTTCGCGGATTTTTCCGGTGCAAAAACGATCGTGGAGTTGGGCGGGGGCGATGGAAGCATAACCCGTGGGATCGTAGAACGCATGGACAAGGACGCTGTCTTGCTGGTGTTTGAAATCAGCCGACATTTTTGTGACAATCTCGAAGCGGAGTTTCCACACCAAAATGTCCATATTATATGCGACTCGGCGGAGAACCTGGATAAATACCTTAATGGCCAGTCTGCTGATTTAATTTTGTCGTCTCTACCTTTTAGCCTCATCTCAAAAGAGGCTAGGACTGAAATTTATAGGAAGAGTAAATCTAACCTCAGCGCCAACGGCACATTTATCCAAATATGCTATTCCTATTTGCTGAAGTTTCAATTTGCGGGACATTTTCAAAATATTAAAACCGCTTTCACCCTTAAAAATTTCCCGCCCGCGTTTATCATGATCTGTAACTAGTTGTTGGTTGTTGAGTTATTGGTTATGGACGTGGATTGTACGTCTGCGCATCTACAGTTGGTACCTTGTTCTTTCCAGTTGGCAGTCGGTTTGGTACAGCGGTGATGGTGAGCATTTCCAGTTCAGGCCAGTCATTGTCATGAAATACATAAGAACTCATTAAACCCAATAACCGTTTAATCGGGGATGGACAAAGATGTATTTAAAGGAAGAGGCTCCAGGATCATTCCGAAAAACCCATACCTGAAAAGGGAAGAAGTCATTCTACATGAGGAGGGAATAGATGAAGAAAAATATCTGGACAAGCCGGTTACCAAATTTTTTACGGAAAATTCGGTAAACGCCCTCAGCAAAAATGACAGCCCGGATCTGCCTTTGGACTACTCGGTCAATCCCTACCAAGGATGTGAACATGGCTGTATCTATTGTTATGCACGCAACAGTCACCAATATTGGGGGTTCGACGCAGGCCTCGGCTTTGAGACCAACATCGTGGTCAAGCACAATATCGTCGAGGTTTTAAAAAAACAGTTCCAAAAGAAGAATTATCAGCCTAAGCCAATCATGTTGTCTGGCAACACGGATTGCTACCAGCCTGCAGAAAAGAGGTTCGGGCTGACACGGAAGATTTTGGAGCTTTGCCTACAGCTTGGCCACCCTGTCAGCATCATTACCAAGAATTCCCTTATACACAGAGACGAGGATTTGATCGCTAAACTTGCGGAAAAGCAACTGGTTCATGTTTACTTTTCCATCAACCACCTAGACAATGAACTAAAGGCAACTTTGGAACCCAGAACTGCCACTGCCAGCAAAAAATTGGCGATCATGGAACAGTTTTCAGTTGCTGGAATTCCCTGTGGTGTAATGGTTGCACCCATTATTCCAGGATTGAACTCCCAGGACATCCCTAAAATTATTGAATTGGCGGCTGGCGCTGGAGCATTAAGGGCTGGCTATACGGTAGTAAGGCTGAATGGAACGATTAAAGAAATATTCCAGGATTGGATTCGTCTCAACTATCCGGACCGGGCAGAGAAAGTACTCCATCAGATAGAGGAACTACACGGGGGAAAAGTAAATGATACGGAATGGGGAAGGAGGATCACAGGAAAAGGACCAATTGCCGAGATGATTCAACAGGTGTTTAAGGTGGCGGTGGCCAAACATATGAAAGGGAGGAGAATGCCGGAGTACAACCTGTCTAAATTTATGCCCATAGGGCAGACCAAATTATTTTAGAAATGGTGGAATCAATTCTACAGCAAGCGATCTTGGAAATGGGAAGACTGTCCCAGGGAGCGAGCTTCTCTCCCTCTGACGTGGTCAAATGGGTCTATCCGACGAGTTGGGAGTATTTTATGATGGAGGTGGAAGAAGCCATGATGGAGCTTTATAGACAAGGTAAGATATCTGTGACCCAAGGAGATTCGGAAATTGCTAAGGACCGGGTGCCTGATGGTCCACTAAGAATTACTCTTATTGAACAAACTAAAAGTATTTAGACGATGTTGAAGCCATTATAGCCGCCAACGCTTGGCGGAAACGGATTTCTAAACATTGATAAAATAGCTATATGAGCAAATTACCAACTACCAACGTAGAAGTACCTCAAGGGTTAGACGTTGCTACCCTAGCTTCCGGATGCTACTGGTGTACCGAAGCGATCTATCAGGATTTAAAGGGAGTGGAGCAGGTAATATCCGGCTATAGTGGCGGCCATATTGTAGATCCTTCTTATGAAGAAGTATGCACCGGTACCACAGGCCATGCCGAATGTACCCAGATTTTCTTTGATCCCAAGGTTATTTCCTTCCAAGAGCTTCTCGAAATATTCTGGTCTACACATGATCCCACTACGCTCAACCGTCAGGGCGGCGACGTAGGGCCACAGTATAGGTCAGCCATCTTTTACCATAATACGGAACAGAAGCAACAAGCAGAATATTTGAAGCAGTCGGTGGAGGAGAGCGGAGCTTTTGATCAGCCCATTGTCACAGAGATTACGGAATTCACCAATTTCTATCCAGCTGGCGATTACCATCAGAATTATTTTAAGCTTAACGGTACACAGCCCTACTGCCAAATGGTGGTCCGGCCAAAAGTGGAGAAGTTTAAGAAGATATTTGCCGAGAAGTTGAGGTAGACGGAAGACGCCGCCTGCCATAGGTAGGGGAGACAGAGGACGGAAGACCGAAGGTAAGGTAACAATGCCTGAAGAAGGCTAAGAGTCGATGGTATACCTTACGCATAAGAAGACGTTAGACATTGGGCATCTTTATGTCTAATGTCTTAAATCATAACTCTCTTTTTTAATAATTAGAATTTTTTACTTACTAAACAATGAAAAGAACAAAAGCACAGGAATCCAGATCGGCCATAGAACGGGTGTATATCGGCATGAGGCATCTTTTTAACAGAGGAACCTACAAGCCCATGGGGATTTCCGGTGAGTCATTGGTCAACTCTCTTTTGGTGTTGAGTCCCGAGATATATGGTTTAGTCGCGGATACCGAAAAAATCGAGCTTGACGGCTTGCTGTATGTAATGGAAAGGCTCCCAACGGGAATAGAAGAATGCCGCTTCGTCCGGTTGATTAGTAGGGAGGGATACGAACATTCCGCTTTTTCGCTAATTGTGCCTACCAAAAGAAAAAGAAATTGCTATCGCGTGGATGAAGACCAGATGTACGTGGAAATGACCCGAGGCCGGAGTGATATTTACGATATTCTTACCCACTTGACTTTTTTATATATAGAATCTGAAAAGATCCGTACCAACAGCATAGATCATAAAGGTATGGAAAACCTTAATTGGCAGATGCTGACAAAGATTGTCAAAAAAGAACAAAAAGGGGAGGAGTTTGACCGGGAGGCAGCTTGTTCTTACCTCAGCCATATCACAGGGAGAACGTTTGAAGAGACGAATTTTATGGTGAAAAAATTCGACGCTTCTTCAAACAGTAACAGCCTGTTTTCCATTATCTACAACCTAGGCAAATTGGCGATTGATGAAAAAATGCACGAAATGGATCGGGAGATTTCCTTCTCGGCTACCCTTAGGGAGCGGGTAGGACACCATGTATATGGAGAAATGTGGGCCAACAGGATCAAATCAGTATTGTATGATGAGGGGCTCCTGCAACGGCCGATACATATCATCAGCGCCAATCTTCACAGTGTATCGACTACCATTTATGCCCATCAAGCCTTGGGTTTGGACAACTTTGAGGCGATTGAAAAGGTGGCGATGGACATCAGCATCAATGCCAAGAAAAACAAGACGAAAGAAATCAATTCTTTTGCCGTAGAAAACGGGTTTATCGACCTTCCCGACGTGTCGGGAACCAATATCGGCGCACAGATTATCGATACGGCTAAGATGAAAAGCGACACTATCGTCCCCGGGCTTAAACTTTCCAAGGACAATAAGAAAAAGCCTGTAATTGTAGTGATGGATTATGCTTTTGGGGAGCAGGCTTATGAATGCTTTGATGAATTGCTTAAGCCTTACGAACGGGATGGACAAAGCATACCCTTAGACGTAGTTTCCGCTTCTATAATGGGGAAAGCCGGCATACTCAAAGGAAATAAAGGGGATATCATGATCCCCTCAAGCCACGTATTTGAGGGTACTGCCGATAATTATCCCTTTAAAAACGAGTTAAGGGCAGAGGATTTCGAAGGATACGGTTTGGGTGTCTATGAAGGGCCAATGATCACTGTTTTGGGTACTTCACTTCAGAACAAGGATGTGCTTCAATATTTTATGAATTCTTCCTGGAAGGCCATTGGTTTGGAAATGGAGGGAGCGCATTATCAAAAGGCCATCCAATCAGCCAGTAAAATCAGAAACAGCATCCGTAAGAACGTCAGGGTTCTCTACGCCTATTACGCCTCTGACAATCCTTTAGAAACGGGTGGAACTTTGGCTTCCGGCGCCTTGGGGATGGACGGGGTGAGACCTACGTATCTGATCACGTTGAAGATACTAGAGAAGATTTTTTCGTAAACATACTTCTCTGCGTAAACATATTTTTCTTGATAAAATACAAGATTTTATCGGTTATTTTCCAACGCATATCACGTTAGAACATGATTTATGTCATGCTTTTGGCTTTAGGTCCAACGTAGCTTTGTCCTATCATTAAAAGCAAAAAAATCATGAAAACGCGATCCAACCTATTTATCGGTATTGTTATCTGCCTTTTTACCCTCTCTTTTCCTGTGGATGCACAGGTAAAATATCAAGTAGGTCCCAAGCCGGAACTTAAGGTGTCAGGTACTTCCACCCTACATGATTGGGAGATGGTTTCGACCCAGGCTACAGGGGAGGGGGTGTTTGTGCAGCAAGGCGGGAATCTTCAGGAAATCAAGAGTCTGACTATCCAGATGCCTGCAGAAAGCATAAAAAGCGGCAAAGGGGCGATGGATAAAAACACTTATGCTGCTTTGGATACCAAAAACCACAAGCAAATCAAATTCACACTTTCCGATATCACCAAAAGCGGAGAAAACGCGTGGAAGGCTAAGGGAAAATTCACCATAGCCGGTGTAACCAAGGACGCAGCCTTTGATGTGAAGTCTTCTCCCGTCGGCTCAGGGTTCAATTTTCATGGAAAGCATGCTTTCAAACTTACAGATTATAAAATTGATCCTCCGACAGCTTTGCTGGGAACAGTGAAAACAGGGGATGAGGTGTCTATCCACTTTAACATCACCATGCAACCAATACAATAGCCAGTTGTAGCTATACACTTACAGTTTACACAACTATACCTTTTAAGATTATGAA
>DATGMS010000065.1:0-3640 GCA_035307285.1 Cyclobacteriaceae bacterium | reverse complement strand
TTCCGTGAAGAGCGAGGCCGCAAAAATTGTCAATCAAACTAAAGATAAGGCGGTAGATGAACTAAAAGGCTTACTCAAGGGCTTCGGTAACCGTAAGTCCAAGCCTGATACAATTCAGTAAATATTTTAAGATTCCTAGTCGTGTTAGATTCTTTAGCTATGGTTTTTTGGATAGAGGAACTGAAGGGAAAAGACGGAAGAACTCCTGATGATCTCAACGGGTTTAAAGCTTCGTCTATCCCACTAAAAGATACCAGCCCAGTAAGGTTACAAAGGATAGCGGAATCCCGATACCTATCATCAAGGACGCTAGCTTAGGATTTAACCCATAGCTGATCGCGATAATGGACCCGGCGATCATCGGTGCCATGGCTGCCTCAAGCACACTGACCTTGTAAATCAGCTTATCGCCAGGACTTTCTCCTAGGACAAAGCTATAAAGGACAAAGATGATTAACGGAGTTATTATCAATTTGAAGGCCAACCCATACCATAAAGCAGGTTCTTTGATCTCGCTTACGTTTGCTTTGGTCTGAAGCCCTACGGAAATTAAGGCAATAGGTGTAAGGGTTAGCGTGAAGCTTTCCAAAATGCTTTTCGCAACTCCTTCCGCTTGTATACCTATTAGATTCATTGTTAGGGCAATTACAAAAGAAAAGAAAGGCGGGAAGGATAGGATACTCTTGGTGATGTCCCTCTTTCTGCTTTTTTTATTGCCATAGATGGAAGCAACAATAATTGCAAAACTGCTTACCAAGATAAAAGATCCAGGCTGATCAATTAAAATAGCGATTTTCAATCCTTCGGCTCCGTATAGAGCCTCAATAATAGGAATCCCAATAAAGGAAGTATTGGCCAATCCCGCGGTAATGATAATGCAACCAGTAGTGCCACTATCCCACTTCTTTATTTTTCCTATCCGACTAAACACCGCCCAAGACATAAAAAAACCAATCCAAGCGACTAGGACAGGTAGAATTAGCTCAGTGCCAATGGCAATTCTCGGGATGTATAACAGCGCAATAGCAGGGAGAACGATGTAAATCAGGTAGCCATTTAAAGTCTTAGGCGCATTTTCGGGAAAGTCCTTTACGCGTTGCAATGCTATGCCTATCAATAAAGACACGATTACCAGTAATATATTTGACATTCTTCAAAGGGAAAGGTGTAGTTGATGCTTTTGGTGGGTTTTCGGCGGAAGAAATTAAATCATTCCAAAATTTCTTCTTTTTTCCTGAAAATACTCCGCTAGCTGTGGATACACCCAGCTTTCAGCTTCCGGTATGCCCCTCAAGGTGAGATCCGCACCGCCTTGGGCCGGGCCGTCCGCAAGTTCCAAGGTTTCTATGAGGAAAATAATCTCTTGTAAACTTAACGGATCAGTTGATTTTTCGGGATTCAAAGTGTAGTCATTTCCATAAAAGTCAACCATCTCGAAATGGATTTCACCATCTATTGGCGTTGCGTAAAGGCTAAGGGATTCCCCCCATTGGCTTTCAGGATAATACAACTTAGCGATGAGGGCAGTGGGGCCTGTTCCATCAAAATAGAAAGAAGGCTTATACTCATAATTGATCATGCATTAAAATTACGGCAATCTTATAAGAATCTACAATTAGAATAGTCTAAAAAATAAAATCAGCCTATAGATTGATCAGTCTTTATGAGTTGAAAAGCAATACGTGGTTTTGTCTAATGGAAAATCAGAGGCAATGAAAGCCTTTTTATTTTGCTTGTTAGCTGTTCGTTTTGCGCTACTCGGTTATAAATCTGCGGTCAGTGAATTCGAGCTCTTGAAAATTCAATATGGCCCAAACAATCCTCGGGAAGAATCACTCACTATGATAGATGAGGCGGGATTTTTCAGCACCCACCACGCACTTTTCCGGCTAAAAATAAAACAACCATTCGATTATTCGATTGGAATATACGTTGTTTCGGTTTACTTTTGGCAAAGTAAAAATTTAACGTTCGATGAGTAGAGATCAGATCATATTCGACTTAATTGATAAGGAGGAAAACCGCCAAAAATCAGGGATAGAATTAATAGCTTCGGAAAACTTCACCAGTAAGCAGGTGATGGAGGCCGCTGGAAGCGTATTGACTAACAAATACGCCGAAGGCTTACCGGGTAAGCGATATTATGGTGGATGTGAAGTAGTAGATCAAATTGAGCAATTGGCCATAGATCGGGCAAAGGAATTGTTTGGTGCTACTTGGGCGAATGTTCAGCCACACTCAGGAGCCCAAGCCAATGCGGCTGTATTTCTCGCCTGTCTTCAGGCCGGCGATGCTATTCTTGGGTTCGACCTTTCTCACGGAGGACACTTAACCCATGGTTCACCGGTTAATTTTTCCGGGAAATTATATGATCCTCACTTTTATGGAGTAGAGGAGGAGACCGGACTGATTGATTATGATAAGGTTGAAGCCAAAGCAAGGGAAGTTCAGCCGAAATTGATCATATGTGGTGCCTCGGCTTATAGTAGGGATTGGGATTATGAGCGACTAAGAGCCATAGCAGACGAGGTTGGTGCGATTCTTTTAGCGGATGTATCACATCCGGCAGGTTTGATAGCTCGAGGTTTGTTGAATGATCCTTTGGAATTTTGCCACATTGTGACCACGACTACCCACAAGACCTTGAGAGGCCCGAGAGGCGGGTTGATCTTGATGAGGGAAGATTTCGACAATCCTTTCGGAATTACCAATCCAAAAGGCGAATTGAGGAAAATGACCGCATTATTGGATGGGGGCGTATTCCCAGGTACCCAAGGAGGTCCCTTGGAGCATATTATTGCAGCCAAGGCAATTGCGTTCCAAGAAGCCTTGTCAGATGACTACATGAACTATATCGTCCAAGTCAAAAAGAACGCGTCTGTCATGGCGGAAGCTTTTGTGGAAAAAGGCTACAAGATTATTTCAGGAGGAACGGATAACCACCTCATGCTGATTGATCTTGGTAATAAAGACCTTACCGGGAAACAGGCCGAGGAGACCTTGGGCAAAGTGGACATTACGATCAATAAAAACATGGTTCCTTTCGATAAGAGATCACCGTTTGTTACGTCGGGGATGCGTGTGGGCACCGCGGCGGTGACTACCCGGGGTTTAAATGAAAGCGATATGCTTAAAATCGTCGATTTAATTGACCGATCATTGACTCATTACGAAGATGAGACCACACTTGCCGAAATTAAAAAGGAAGTGAATGATTGGATGGTTCAATTTCCTTTATATTAAATACGAATAGAGTGGCACTGGATCAATATAAAGAAGAAGAGGAAGAGGGAGAATCAAGCATGTCGTTTTTAGATCATTTGGAGCAGCTGCGTTGGCACTTGCTTAGATCTATTTCAGCAATATTTGTTTTTACTGTTGCGGCATTTTTGGCCAAAAGCTTTGTGTTTGGAAAGGTCATATTGGGTCCATCTAAGGTCGACTTCATTACTTATACCACACTTTGTCGGATAGCGGATGCTTTATCCATCCCGGCGCTTTGTATAGAGGAACTCCCCTTCATTATACAGAGCAGGCAGATGACCGGCCAGTTCTCCATGCACATGACATCAAGTTTGGTGATCGGGCTGATTGTAGCTTTTCCTTATCTTTTCTGGGAGATTTGGAGGTTTATCAGTCC
>DATGMS010000064.1:0-6140 GCA_035307285.1 Cyclobacteriaceae bacterium | reverse complement strand
AAATGCAAAATCCATTACCTTAGGAACAGTCTTGACGATTATCGCTAAGGAACCTTATGATAACAGTATGCAGGTCGTCTATGACGATGACCAAAAGGAAACCCTTAGTCAAATGATCAGTGAAAAGCTGTTGGTGGAGGTGTCTTAAGGGATCTAATACCTATTGCCTAAAAAAATCTATAGATAGGTCTTGAAGGGGCCATATCATCAAAAAATCCGCGCCAGAGATGTCGCCATTTATCGTCTTTGAGAAGAAAACACGGTTTATCTTTTTTTCGGTTGGCTTTCTTCGTGGATTGAATTCGCTTTTTTTATCTCTGGTTTTGGTACGGTATTTTTCTGGCGACGCGAATATCTGGGATGCGGGAGCAATAAACGTCATCAGCTTTATTCAGCCATAATTCCTTCGACTTTAAGGATATGGATTAATAGATTTCCTGAATATCGGCAGGCTCCCGCCTTCCTAAACCTTCGTCACGTACGGAGAGGTGTTTCCTATGGTAAAACGTCATCCGTTACGCTGGTCTATTTTGCTGCCCTAACGCTAGACTTCAAAAAGGTAAAATGGAAGAGAATAGCCTTCCCTTATCAATATCGGTTTGGCGACGTTGAACACGTCTACTCCTGAATTTGTTTTTCCCCGAAGTGATCCGCTATGGGCGTGCCCATGAAAGGCCGCCAAAACCTGCCGCCTTTCCAAGGGCTCAACCAGATGGGACGATCCCAAAAAAGGGAACAGTTCTTCCGGCTCGCCCTGCACGGTGGCTTTTATGGGGGAATAATGCATCAGAACAATTTTTTTGATTTCTTCACCTTCTCGACCCTCTTTGTCCAGTCTGACCAGTGCCTGATCCAAGCGCAGAGATTCCTCTGTTGCCGCTAGCACATATTCTTTGTTCATCTTTTCACCAAATAAGGGCATCATAAACCGGTCGAAACCACCCCCAAAGCCTTTAACCCCTGCAAAACCGACATTGCCGATCACGATGGATTCACCATCCAGTAGGTGGAAATTACTGGACTGCAACACCTGTCTGATGTCATCCTGTTGATCATTTTCATAGTCATGGTTTCCAAGGACTGCCACCACAGGGATACTGCATGCGGTAAGTTCCTCGGCCAAGATTTTTGCTTCCTTCTTTTTACCCGTGTCCGTCAGGTCGCCACAGAGCAACAACACATCAGCCTGTTGGGACACTGCTTGAAAACATTCCTTCCATTTCCCTTGATCCGTTTCCCGCACATGGATGTCGCCTACAGCGGCTATTCTGGTGATATTTTTGATGTTATCATGGCTCATGACTATACTGTTTTTGTGGTCAAACTTTTGTAATTCCACTCCTTGATATCTATTTCGTAATTGGTTTGATCAATAAGGGGCCCTAAACACACCTTGATCACTGGGGCAGGCAGATCAAACTGTTTCTCGGCAAGCTGCAATAATTTAGCAAACAACCAATGGGGTATGATGTTCTTGTCAGAGGGATACACGAACTGAAAATTTAAGAGCTGCGCGAGCAAAAGGTGCCAGTGGTTTCCTATTAGATTCAATAGTTTCTCCCAGTTGATCTTTTCTCCATACCTTAAGAAGATATGGTTGATGTCTGTGGCATCATATCTCTCGCGGTTGTGCACATATAATTTTGTCCAAATCACTTCTTCCACCCCCATGAGTTGTAACGAATGGCCGAGTAGATCAATAGGCACGCTATTATCGAACCAGCTATCAGTAACCGGACAGATATTGTTGGTGGTATTAAAGATAAAGTCCACAAAATGGGAATCCTTAAAGACTTTGGCCAGCCATCTAGGATCTGTAATTTCAATGTCATATCCTTCCTCGGCAAAAATTTTAAGGATTGAAGTATAATCTTCTGGCTTACAGAATACATCCAAATCCTTGGTGTCCCTATATATGCCGGTATAGTGCCGGAGAGCAAATGCCCCCCCAATCAAGAAAGGGTAGCGGCTCTCCAAAAGTATATCTATGACGTCCTTATAAAAAGGCGTCGCGATATCCATTCTGATTTGTTCCTGTAGGTTCATATAAGATTTATTGGTAAAACAACAGACATTTTTTGTTCAGGTATGTTTTGATGGACAATCCCATCCCGTTCTTAAGCTTCCGTAAGAGAAATTGATCAAAGAATCAAGAGCCACAAAGTATCCGTGCCAAGATGTACCCGTTAGTGACATTCGACCCTCTAAGCCACAGCGACAGTCACCGATCGACATTGCCTCTTTAGTCAAGGCATTCTCGTTCCACCCACCAACATGGCTAATGATTAGAAAAATATTGGCATAAACTGTGCCCTATCCTTTTCTATTGGCTCCAAAAATTTTCCCTCAACCGATGTGGATAAAAAAACAGTGCTAAAACAAACGGAAAGGAAGCGGTATAGATTACTTTATCAGCTGGAAAGCCAATTGGAAACACCGATGTTTCTTTTAGCCATACTTTGGCTATTTTATTTCATCAAAGAGCTGCTGGTGGGATTGTCTCCCACTGAGGGGACAATAGTTGGATTGGTGTGGCTTCTTTTTATTCTGGAATTCCTGCTAAAAATTGGCTTGGCTAAAGACAGGCTTTTTTATATCAAACAAAATTGGCTTACCGTACTCGGCTTGGTGGTTCCGGCATTTAGGATGTTTCGGCTCTTGGGAGCTCTGCGGCTGCTGCGCGCCAGTCGGGTAATCACAACCACAAAATTTATCCGGGCATTGAGTTCCACGAAGAGGTTTATCGGAGATATTAAAGAAATACAAGGAACCGTTTCAGCGGCGGAAATGCAGGTGGGGGTGCTTTTGGCCTTAAGTCCTATGGCCAGAAAAGAAGAGATGAAAGCCTTTGGTGATCAGCTGGTGGAGGATATCAAAGAGGAATTGGAGATATCTACCCATTTAATGTGGTATTTTGATTTTGTGGATCCGACGCAGCTTGATTCTGAACACCCACACAGCCCAACTGACTTTTTAGACACGGCAAGTCACCGGATGGCGGAGGGTCCTTACGATCTGATAGTGGTGCTTACTGATGTCCCTTTGGTATCCAATAGCAAGCGGACTGAGCCCGGCCTTGCCTCGGCAATTGCCCGTATAGTCGTCCTTTCTACAAGGAGATTGGTCTTTGGGGGCCAAAAACAACCGACGCGTTCTTTAGCTTCAGGCGCCGTACGTTTTAATGCGGCAAATCTCCTTCTTCACCTCATCGGGCATGTGTTGGGTTTAAAACATACGGTTTCTGCTCAGAGCAAGGTGATGTCCCGTTTTTCATTTTCCGACAATCTCCATGCTGTTCCTTCTTTTAACGGAGAGGAAAGAAAAAGCCTACGCGGAAGGTCATCCCGTTTTCCTGAAAGGGAACTTTGGGGAGGGAACAGTCTTGAAGGACTTGTGTTTCATCTTCTTATGGCCTTACGGCACCCATGGGAAATTCTTAAGACTGTCATTCAAAATTCGTCCCTGCTGTTGTCGCTTTCCTTGCCGGGCTTGGCCACCGCAGCCGTTGCGCCTTCTTTCCTCTTGGTCTTCACCGCAGAGATCTGGGACGTAGGTTTGAATATGGGCAATGGGAGGATGATTGTGTACGCCCTCTTGAGTATCGGGGGGGCCAGCCTTTATCTGGTAAAGGTACAGTCACTTTTTCTCCCAAGGAAGGAAAAAAGGGTGTTGACCGAACATCTGGCCGTAGCCAATTCCATCATTTATCTAAGTATCCTCAATGCCTGCATCGGTCTTTTTATTCTCGTCGGTGGGTTGATGTTTTTTATAGAGATGTATATTTTCCCCGAAGGATTGATGAAGACTTGGCCGACCTTGGCGGTTCACTCAGAAATTACCTGGGTCGATAAATTGCGCTTGGCGGCGTTTATAGGAACGGTGGGGGTGACCACTGGGGCTTTGGCAGGTGGCATGGAAGGTGGAAAAGTGATCCGGCATCTGTCCTTGTTTAATAAAGAGCCCTAGCAATAGATTCCTGAATGACTCTTGCCGTAGTTCGGAAGAACGAAAACGAGGGGCTACCAGCCCCTCGTTTTATCATCTGGAAATACTCCCTCAAAAAGCTGTTCAAAATTAAGTTTTGTGAGGCTTTCCTTTCTTTTAAATCATTTTTTTTCTCTATAGAATACAC
The DNA here is from genome assembly GCA_035307285.1 of Cyclobacteriaceae bacterium. Classification (GTDB taxonomy): domain Bacteria; phylum Bacteroidota; class Bacteroidia; order Cytophagales; family Cyclobacteriaceae; genus DATGMS01. Next base: position 2,008 of record DATGMS010000064.1, on the reverse strand, counting down.
CTAATATGCTTTTTAACTTACTTTGAAAGAGCTGGTTGTGATACTCTGACTTCAAAGATTTCATGCAAGCCGAACACAAACACTCGTCATACTTCCTGTGGATGAAATCTCTTTCCTCATCATTTAATTCCACAGTGGTGCATTGACAAAGTAATATTGAGCCCACTTTGCATTCAAATGAGCTTTTGCATCTCGGACAACATTGTATTTCGTGTTTGGAAAGGTTCATTGTGCTATTTCCAAGTGATGCTGGGCCGCTTCTCTCGCTGCGGTTACCATTTCCTTGAGCGCTGCTTTGGTTTCCTCCCAATGACGTGTTTTTAAGCCACAATCGGGGTTTACCCAAAGCTGGTCTGCGGGAATTACGGATTTCGCTTTATCCAAAAGTTGGATCATCTCCTCTTTTGAAGGTACTCTGGGTGAATGGATGTCATAAACCCCAGGCCCGATTTCATTCGGATAATTAAAATCAGCGAATGCGTCCAGCAGCTCCATCTGTGACCGCGAACATTCAATCGTGATCACATCGGCATCCATATCTGCAATGTTTTGGATAATGTCGTTGAATTCTGAATAGCACATATGGGTGTGGATCTGGGTCTCATCTTTTACCCCGCTTGAAGAGATTCTAAAGGCTTCCACCGCCCAGTTCAGGTACTGCTGCCATTCAGCTTGTCGCAAGGGCAGACCTTCCCGAATGGCAGGTTCATCAATTTGAATGATTCTGATCCCTGCTTTTTCCAAATCAGTGACTTCATCACGTATAGCCAAAGCGATTTGGCGACAGGTGGCCGAACGGGATTGGTCGTCACGGACAAAAGACCACTGCAAGATAGTGACTGGTCCTGTCAGCATGCCCTTGACTACTTTTTCCGTAAGCGACTGCGCATATTTAGACCAGTATACCGTCATCGGCTTGGGGCGCCACACGTCTCCGTAGATGATTGGCGGTTTTACGCATCGGCTACCATAACTTTGCACCCAGCCATTTTTGGTAAAGGCAAATCCGGATAATTGTTCCCCAAAATATTCCACCATATCATTGCGTTCAAACTCTCCGTGAACCAACACATCCAGACCGATTTCTTCCTGCCAAGCAATGGTTTTCTGCGTTTCTTCTTTTAGTAACAAGTCATATTGCTCTGCAGTGATCTCGCCATTTTTGAATTGCGCACGCCAGCTCCGCACCTCAGTGGTCTGAGGGAAAGAGCCAATGGTGGTTGTGGGAAACAAAGGAAGGTTTAATGCCTTTTGTTGTTCTTTTCTACGTACGACGAATCTGTTATCTCGCCTGGCATCTGCTTCCTCCAAGGCATCCCCGCGTTGTTTTACTTCCTCGTTATGGATAAGTTTTGAGATTCTACGGCTTTCATTGGCTTTTATGTTATTTTCCAACTCTGCCGATATTGCGGTACCCGCATCTAAAGACGCTAATTTTTTAAGGATTACAACTTCCTCTACTTTTTGTTTGGCAAATGCCAACCATTGTTTTATTTCTGGAGTCAAGACCTCTTCATTGGTTTCCAGGTCCAGATCACAGGGCGAATGGAGCAACGAGCAGGATGGGGCGATAAAGATTCTATCTTTTCCTATCCTGTCTATGGCTTTGTTAATTAATTCTAATGATTGTTGAAAGTCGTTTTTCCAAATATTCCTGCCGTCGACTACGCCTAGGGACAGACTCATTTTTTGAGGAATAACATCCAAGACTTCCTCTAGTTGCTGGGGACAGCGTACAAGATCAATATGCACTGCACATACCGGCAATGATGTGGCCAACGAAATATTATCCTTTAGACCGTCAAAATAAGTAGTTAACATTATCTTGAGGTGCGGAAACTGTTTTCTTATTTCAGCATATACATATTTGAATGCTTCTTTGGCTTTATCGGATAGGTCCAGTGCCAGAAAGGGTTCGTCAAACTGTATCCACTCCACCTTATGGGCTTCCAGTTTTTTCAAAACATCGAGGTAAACAGGCAGAAGGTTTTTGATTAAATCCAAGCGT
>DATGMS010000063.1:0-4150 GCA_035307285.1 Cyclobacteriaceae bacterium | reverse complement strand
GGCATTGACCACGGCAGAGACGGTAATTGATGTTTTTTCTGATGGTGCCATAATGTGTTAGATGAATTGATTTGATTAACAATACTTTAAACAAATTTACGCTATGGAAAGATAAGAAAAGATGGGCAAAAACGACAAAGGGAGGGTCTTATGCGACAGGGCTAAGTCGGTGACTTTCAAGGCACGGACAGATTCCCTGATCAAAGCTGCAGCACTGGCAAAAATGCGGTGACTGGAAATAGGCCATTTCAGCCAGTCAGTTACGATTGTGGGAATTCAATTTTCAGTTGCGTACCTATTGGAGTGATACCCTTGTCCAGATTGGATATTCCCAACCCAATCAAGCGAACAGGCATTTTTAGGGGTTCTTGGTCGAGGAGTTCCGTCGCCATCTGATTGATCATTTGCTCCGAAAGGTATTTGTCCATGCTTTTGCTGCGGGTCTGTTGGGTGAAGTCCCTGTATTTAAGTTTTAAGGTAATGGTTCTTCCTTGGACTTTGCTCTTGCTCATCCGTCGGGCAAGCTCCGCAAGAAGTTTTCCAAGCGCCACATTTATTTCCTCTGGATGAAAAAGGTCGTTTTCAAAGGTAGTCTCTACACTCAAAGACTTTCTGTCTCTATGGGGATGTACTTCGCTGAGGTGGATCCCTCTCACGATATCGTAATAATGCGCTCCTGATTTGCCAAACCTTTGCACTAAAAAATTTAAGGAGTATTGTTTGAGATCCCAGCCATTATGAATCCCGAATTTTTTCATTTTTTCTGCTGTCACTTTCCCTATTCCATAGAAGCGTTCGATCTGTAGTTTCTCCAAGAATGCAGTAGCTTTCTCCGGGGTAATTACGGCCTGTCCATTCGGCTTATTGATGTCAGAAGCTATCTTAGCCAAGAACTTGTTGTAAGAGATTCCTGCCGAAGCATTCAATCCTGTTTTATCCTTGATTTTTGCGCGGAGATCTTGCGCAATCAAAGTAGCGGATGGGTTATTGACTTTGTTTTCGGTGACGTCTATAAAGGCCTCGTCCAAGGATAAGGGTTCTACCAGATCGGAATACTCATAAAATATTTCCCTGATTTGTAGGGAAATTTCTCTGTAGCGTTCAAAGCGGGGTTTGACAAAAATCAAGTGCGGGCATTTTAAGGCAGCTAATTTTGAAGACATGGCGGATTTCACGCCATATTTTCTGGCCTCATAACTAGCGGCTGCCACTACTCCTCTTTCTTTGTTGCCCCCAACAGCTATTGGTTTGCCACGTAGGTCCGGATTGTCCAGCTGCTCTACAGAAGCAAAGAATGCGTCCATATCCACATGTATGATTTTGCGCTGCAAAGGCATGGGTCAAATGATATTCTAAAATCAAATTTAAATATTTTAAACAAATTAGCCTCTTGCCCAATAGTAATAGAACCTCCTCTTCCCTGCCTACCCGTCCAGGCCTGCTATAATGCAACAAAAACTATCTTTAATTATTTTTTGTTTTAGGGCGAGCAGACAAATATGAACCCAGTGCATGAAAATCTATCCAGAACCTAAAATTATTGTTCCCAAGTTCTGTGAGGAAAACGGCTTTTATACCACCAAAGCGCGTTCGATCAACATGTCCAAGATAAAAGGAAGCGGCACAAAACCGGAGAAGCTCCTAAAAAAGGCTATTTGGCATGCCGGTCTCCGATACAGGAGCAATCAGCGTCAGCTTCCAGGCAAACCCGATATCGCCTTTATTAAATATAAACTTCTGATTTTTATTGATGGATCTTTCTGGCACGGTCACGACTGGGGGATCCGCAAAGAGAACATAAAGACAAATCGAGCCTTCTGGATCCCTAAGATTGAAAGGAACATGCAGCGGGACAGGGAAATTGATACGTATTATTTTTCGAGAGGCTGGGCTGTGCTGAGATTTTGGGACTTTGAGGTAAAAAAGGAATTGGGGGTGTGCGTGCAAAAGGTTTTGAATGAAGTATCTTCAGTCAAGGCTGGGGGTTTAAGATCAATCTGATCTTCTTATTTATCACGGTATGGTTCAAGTGAAAAAAAATGCCCGTCTTTCCGGGCTGTCAAAAAATTAATACTGATTTAGATATTAGGTACGATAACTATATCTTCTGTGTCCTTTAAAATGTTCTCGTCTAAAATAATATTTAGATTTCCATTTGTCTCAGAATAAAGATTGAAAAGGAACCTAGAAACTTTGTTGGCAGTATAAGTGAAGGAATGGTTATATTGTTGCGTCCCTCCATCCATCTTCAAAATATTAAATGTGGTGTTCCTGTTAAAGCTCGACGCACCACCTTGGTCCCTCAAATAAAGAATGTAGTAGTCGATGGTGTCAAAGTAAGAGTCCTGATTAATCTTTGGAGTGCTTTTGATCATGTCTGACTTTTTGATCATACTCGCGGCATAGTCGTTGGTGACTTTTACTTCTCCTGCAGTTAGGGTCTTGTAATCAATAAAAGCTTCCCCGTAGAAGTACAATGCGGAAGAGTACTGCGGTAATAAATCTCGTCTTTTGTCTTGAAGTTGATCCATATCATAGTTGGTTATCACTACTTTATAGGCTCTGGAAGGAACAACTATTTGGTGGCTTCCGTCTGACATAGAATCGAATTTTTTGATTACGCTGCCTTGGTCACTCCCAGTGGTTGCAATAAAATATACATTGAAGTGGGTAGGGAGGTGATGGGTGTATTCAGGAAATTCTGGATTGGACTGAAGCCTAGCAAAGGAGGTCTCATTTTGTGCTAAAATCCTTTCGGTGTTTAAGGTCACTTCTTTCTCAGGATAGATCTCCAGTTGTGATTCTTCTGTTGTGGTACAGGAGCTAAAAGCTGCTAGCACTACTGCGGTAAACAATAACTTAAAATTTTTCATTTTTTGAGTAAAATTGATTTGTATATTTTTTTTTGTTTTTTAAATATTTAAAAATGTATTTCATATTGTTGGTGCAAATGTAAACTGCAGAAATTTATATACAAAATTATTTTTAAAAATTAATTGACTTTTTCATGCGCAGGCACGATTCTAGCTTTTAATAGGGGTTTTCTCCTAAAAAAAATGGTTGCCGGACAGGAAGGGTTCTGGAAAAGGGAGAAACGGGTGGTGTGGAATTGAAATGTGGGGAAATCTGCTCCGCTAAAATTGCTTCGGCTTTTTGCCCTGGGCTGCAAGCTCGGCGATTTCCTCAACGCGTTTTTGCCGGGTCTCGGGTCTCTTAGCGGATATCACCCAATACAGTATGCCTTTTTTGGCTGACTTGCTCAGGCCCAGGAAATACTCTTTGGAACCTGTCCAGTGGTTAAAGGCCCTTTCCAGATCATCGGGGATCTTGAGTGCCTCCACTTCGTCCAATAATGTCCAAGATCCGTTCTGTTGGGCTGCCTTGATGCTTTCGAAGCCGGCTTCAGTCATTAGTCCATCTGCTATTAACTTGGCCACTTTGTCCTTGTTGATTTTTGACCAGGTGCTTTTCGCTTTTCGCTTGCTGAAAAATTGATGGGTAGTGCCTTCGCCTACAGCTATTTTTTTACTATCAATCCAGCCATAACACAAGGCAACTTCCACGGCTTCGCTCCAGCTGATGGTGGGTTTCTTAGAGGCTTTATGGTGCTGGACAAGCCATACAGCTGATTTGGATCGGTGGTATTCCGCTAGCCATTCCCGCCATTCATCCACACTGGCGGGGTAAACTATGTCTATTTCTTCTTTTTGCATGCACTTGTCCGATAGTTTTATTGGCAATGTAGGACGGGGGATGACAGCCCCCTGTCAGGAAGGAAGGCTTCTCCCTCAGTTTATTTTAACAAAAAGAACTATTCTTCCATCAATGCCATGTAAGCTCCAGCAGGATCCTGAATAATTACAAATCTTGCTTTTCCCATATTTTTAGGCCCGTCAATGATTTTTCCCCGATGGGCCAGGCATTGCGCTACACTGTTATCCAAATTTTCCACCATGATATAGTTAAGCCATTGAGAAGGAATATCTTTATTGACGCCACGTTTGTGGCAGATTCCCGCCACCACTTCCTTGTCCTCAGGGTTCATCATGTTGTAATCATCATATTCCCCTTGGTTTACCTTTTCAAATGTCCAGCCGACTACGGCGGAATAAAAATCCCTCACTTGTTTGGCATCTTCTACGGTAAGGTC
>DATGMS010000062.1:0-15746 GCA_035307285.1 Cyclobacteriaceae bacterium | reverse complement strand
CGTCAGCCACCTGCCGTGTTTGGTTCCAAAAAAGAACATGCCACTTTCCACCACGACATCATCAAGACGTTTTTCATAGGGTCCATGGAGTAGATATCCTCTGGAGGGGTCAAATCCTTTGGTTCGGATAACCCGTTCCTTCTGATCATACCAATAAATATCCCGGATATAAGGGTCAATTTGCCGGTTTCTTTGTGTATAGTGGAAATATTCGCTATGGGTTTGGTTCCTAAAGGATTGTTTAATGAGGTTTCTTTTGGTTTTCTCGCCAAAATAGATGTTTTTGTTCTTCTTTTTTTTCTTTTCCTTCTTCTTAGCTTTTTCTTGTTCCTCCACGGCCGTGAATAGCAGGACGGGGGTCGAAACTGGCAAAAGGACATTGTTGACCACTCCTGAAGAATCTGGATCTTCGGTTTTTTCATCTTGGGCCACGGCAAGTTGGCCCAAATAAATAAACAGGAATAAATAAAGCAATAGTTTTCGACCCATTTGAACAGCAAAATTCATGTAATGTTGAACTTGGTAATCCACGGAAATCACTACAATGGAATCCACGGATATCAAGGAATTAACGTTGATCTTATTTTTATAGTTTCTATGCAATTTAATATTCTGGCAGTTGAAAGAAAGGAAAGGCTTAGAATTAACAAGCATAATACCTATTTTTGCCCAAATAGTTAAAACTGTATTTCTATGAACCACATCCTATCCGACAGAATAAACGCCATGGAAGAGTCAGCTACACTGGCGATGGCAAAAAAAGCTAGAGAACTGAAGACCCAAGGTATCGACATTATCAGCCTTAGCTTGGGGGAACCCGACTTTAAAACCCCACAACATATTCAAGGTGCGGCTAAGGACGCCATCGACGAGGGTAAATATTTTTCTTATTCTCCCGTACCGGGATATCAGGATTTGAGAGAGGCCATTGCAAAAAAGCTGCGTGATGTCAACAATATCAAAGAAGCCAAGGCAGAGAACATTGTTGTATCTACCGGTGCAAAACATTCCATTGCCAACATTTTCATGTGCCTTTTGAATGAAGGAGACGAGGTCGTTATTTTTTCACCCTATTGGGTAAGCTATGCTGAGATCATTAAGCTGGCAGGCGGTGTTCCAGTTTTGATTGAGGGTACTTTGGAGAACAATTTCAAAGCAACCGCAGCACAATTGGAGGAAGCGTTGACCGACAAAACAAAAGCCGTTATTTACTCTTCTCCCTGTAACCCCACAGGATCAGTGTTCAGTGAGGAGGAGCTTCGAGCCATTGCGGAGGTCGTTAAAAAGCGGGAAGAGCTTTTTGTTGTCGCGGATGAGATTTATGAGTTGATCAATTTTACTGGAAAGCATGCCAGTATTGGGGCCTTCGAGGACATGTTTAACCGCACCATCACAGTGAACGGTTTCTCTAAAGGATACGCGATGACAGGATGGCGGGTAGGTTATATCTGTGCTCCCTTATTTATTGCCAAAGCCTGTGAGAAGATGCAGGGCCAATTCACCTCAGGAGGAACGGGTATTGCCCAACGTGCGGCTTTAACGGCGATTACCGGTGACCAAGGACCAACAGAAGAAATGGCAGCTGCTTATTTAAGAAGAAGAGATTTGGTGTTGGGCTTATTGGAAAATATACCCGGTATCAAAACCCATGTCCCCGAAGGTGCGTTTTATTTCTTCCCGGATGTTTCTTCCTTTTTTGGCAAGTCTGCAGGGGAGCAAACCATTTCAGATGCTGATGATTTTTGCCTTTATATACTGAATGAGGCCAATGTTTCGTTAGTTACTGGAGCTGCTTTCGGATCTCCAAATTGTGTCCGTCTTTCCTATGCTGCTTCTGATGAGGAATTGGTGGAAGCCTTGAAAAGGATAAAGGAAGCGGTAGAAAAAATAAAATAGTAGAAAACAGCCGATGCAGGAAGTCTTTTCATTCAATGAAATTTTTGATCAGGTGATTGTGGATTATCATCTTCAGGATGATGTTGATCAACCATGTGTTAATTCTATGGAGCCTGGGACATTAGACTACCTGCTTTACAGCAAATGTTGGATTGACAGTGTGCAGTGGCATTTGGAAGATATCATCAGGAATCCTTCGATAGATCCCGCCAAAGCACTGCAAATAAAGCGACGAATAGATGCCTCGAATCAGGACAGAACTGATTTGGTCGAGAAGATCGACGATTTTTTTCTGGAAAGGTATGAGAATATCATCCCGAACAAGGAGGCAAAGATCAATACCGAAAGTCCAGCATGGGCCATTGACAGGCTGTCTATTCTGGCGCTAAAACTCTACCACATGGAAGAGCAGATCCGCAGAAATGATGTGGAGGAAGACCATGTTGGAAAGGTCCGGCAAAAGCTTACCGTATTATGGGAGCAGCGAAAGGACCTTACCCAGGCTATCTCAGAGCTGTTGGAGGATATCCAGGCTGGTCGGCGGATCATGAAAGTATACAGGCAAATGAAAATGTATAATGACCCTTCCCTCAATCCGGTTTTATATGGGGAGGTAAAATGAAGCATCTCCTTGTTATAAGAAATTCTGCTATGGGGGATGTAGCCTTGGCCGTTCCTGCGGTCAAGGCTGCACTTACCTCTTATCCGGATGTAAGAATCACTATTGTGTCCCATTCGGAATTTTCCCCTTTTTTTGAGGGAATGGAGAGGCTAAGTTTTTTTGGGGCTGATTATAAGGGAGAGCACAAAGGAACGTATGGCTTATTCAAGCTGACCAGGCAATTAATGAAGCTTGGACCATTCGATGCGGTATTGGATCTGCATTCCGTGATTAGGAGTTGGTTTATTACTGCGCATTTTTCTGCTATGGGTATTTCGGTTTTTAGGATCGATAAGGGCAGGAAAGATAAGAAAGCCATCACACGCCTGAAAGATAAAGTCTTTAAGCGACTGAAGCCCTCTTATGAGAGATATGCCGATGTATTCGCCAAAGCTGGGTACCCGTTGGCCATTGACAACGGACCTTGGATCAGTCATCCACAGTTTCCGGAAGAATTCTTTAACAATAAGCTGCTTTTACCCAAAAAAGGTAGATGGATAGGGATTGCTCCTTTCTCCAAACACCTCGGAAAAAACTGGCCCGCAAGTAAAGCCAGCCAATTGGTTCAGGATCTGGCGGAAAATGGACACACCGTTTTCCTTTTTGGGGGTTCACAAGATGAGCACAAATTGGATGAATGGGCTTTAAAAAGTGCTAATGTACATTCTCTTGCGGAGAAGTTTCCACTAAACAGCGAGCTCGGCGTAATGCAAAAGATGGATTTGATGGTAACTATGGATAGTTCCAATCTTCACATGGCGTCTTTAGTAGGAACTCCGGTCGTATCTATTTGGGGGTCCACCCATTCTTTTGCAGGGTTTGAACCCTTGGGTAAAAACAAACATCTCAAAGTAGAAATTGATCCCGCCGATTTAACGTGTAGGCCGTGCTCGGTATTTGGCAATAAGCCTTGTTTCAGGGGGGACTATGCCTGTTTGCAGTGGATAGAAGTAAAGGATGTCAGAGCAAAGATCAACGGAGTCTTGGAGGAATTAAATTAAAACTTTGAAATTTGCATCAATCCAACTATGATTCCGTAAGAATGTCGGATTTTAGTGATTTACATTCACGTATTTCATGGTTATTTATTTTTTATTGCTTTAATTGAGTGTTTAATAGTTGTTATGGCAGAAGTTCTAGTTATCACCCCGGTCAAAAACTCCATAGCTACCACTTTGGAGACGGCGACCGCAATCGGGCAATCCGGAGTGTCGCTGAGACATGTCATTTTCAATGATTTTAGTGAACAGGAAACAAGGTTGTCCCTAGACGATAATGCGGCATGTATAGGATATGAAGTAATCCATTTGGAAGATATTACGGATACGCCTTCCCCCAACTACAAATTGGTGTTGCAAATGGCACAGCGACAAGCATTAGAGAATGGGCTGCCCCTCTTAATTGTTGAATCAGATGTTGTGGTCAGAAAGGATACGGTTGAAGGACTTTTGCGATTTTATAGCGAGCACCCCGAAGCAGGTTTGATAGGCGCAGTCACGCATGATGAGACCGGGCAAGTCAATTTTCCATACCTCAAATTCAAGGACAGCAAAGATGCCGTCATCCAGACCACCCGTAGCCTAAGTTTTTGTTGCACGTTAATTTCCATTGGATTTTTAAAGAACTTCAGTTTTATGGAGCTAACCACGGGAAAGGATTGGTATGATACTTTTATTTCAAAGAAGGCAGTGGAAATGGGGTTCAAAAACTATGTTTTGATGAATCTCCCGGTGATCCACAAGCCCCATGGAAGCAGGCCGTGGAAACAGTTGAAATACAAAAACCCATTAAAGTATTATTTTATCAAGTACTTGAAAGGGCTGGATAAAATCTAATTGCTATTGGGGTTCAGACCCATTTCTCCCAATTGCATTGAGGATTATATTATAAGGTTTGGAAAGCGACCGCTGGAACCGCAGGGGTCCTTTAAGCATTTTATGAATAAAATCACGGTGCTTTATATTGATATAAGCAATCAGCTTTTTCTTTTTTAAATTGTTCATGGTTTTCCTTCGGGAATGAGGAGACACGCGGTAATAGAAGCCTACAATGGGGAGCTTTACAACTTCTCCCCCTTCTTTTAACATCGATATCCAAAACTCCCAATCTTCCCTACCCCAAATGAAATTCTCATCATAGCCGCCGCAGGACTCCCAATCCGACTTCCGATACATGGCGCTCACAAATATCATGTTGTTTTTGGCCAGTAAGGCAAGGCTGAACGGCTTGAGTTGCCAAGGCTCATTCTTGCCACCAAATTTTTCTGCTTCGCAATAGACCACTTTTACTTCCGGTTGTTGGAGGAGAACATTCACGGCTTTCTCAATATAGTTAGATGAGATTAAATCATCAGCATCCAGCGGAAGGATATAGTTTCCCGTTGCCTTTCTTATTCCATGATTCCTGGCAGTAGATGGTCCAGAGTTTACTTGGTGATAATATCGGATTTGGTGATATTCCGAAGCTAGACTTTTGCCCACTTCAGGCGTGTTATCCGTAGAACCATCATCGACAACAATGATTTCTAAATTATCATAAGTTGAGTTCAACACAGACTTGACCGTTTCTTTAAGATATTGGCCTTGGTTGTAACAAGGGATGATTACGCTAACCTTCTTATTTATTTCCATTCAAAAATTTTCGCTTGTGGAAACTAAAGATAACGTTTTTTTGAGACCTGAAAAAAATAGGTGAACAGCAGGTCTAGTACAACCGATAGATTGTCCGTTTACAGGACTTCCCGAAGGCCCGTTTTGTGCAGCTCCCCGACCAAACGATCCGTTCGTTAGTCGACCAATAACCTAAAGGTTATAAAAATATGCCCCTATTCGCTTTTGTTTGATAATTATGGTTTGACTTTAATGCCTTATAACGATTAAAACCTTAGCGATTTCCTTTGTTATTATTTTAATATTAAATCAAAAAATACCCAGTTCAGGGTATTGGTTTATACCTCCAATGTGTAGTACATTTGTAAAGGGTGATTAAGCAACTTTTTGTGCTAAAACTTTTAGGTGTGTTTATGTGAAACGGAGGTTATTTGAAACTATTTTTCCTAGCCTCCTTTTTTTTTAAAATGGTTAAAAATATTTCAGTTTTTTAAGAAATCCTTATAAAAACTTGTGATAAAGTAAATTTGTCATTAAGATTGCTCTTTCAAAACCAATCTACATGGGTAACGCAGTATTAAATAATTCGATCTGTCCAATTACTGAAATAGTTCATGAAGGTCCTTTTGTATTTTTTTCGCTGCGAACATCTTCTACTTTTCTCTCTACCATTACGGGTTAGTCCCGTTCTATCCATTATATTACCCCTTGCTGAAAATTCCGTTTTGGAATTTAATCCCTCTTTTAACTTTATGTAATCTATTCCATTTATGAAAATATTGAAATTTGGTGGATCATCGATAGCTGATATAGAAGCAATAAACCAAACTGTCGCCATTATCAAACGGAAAGCGGAAGAAGATGAAATAGCAATTGTTTTTTCGGCGTTTGGAGGAGTGACGGAGAGTTTATTGACGTGTGCCCAGCTCGCAAAACGATCTGATAAAAGCTATCAAGCTATCTTACAGGACTTGGAGAAAAGACACCTTTCTCTGGCAAAGCAATTGATTCCTGTCCAAAAGCAATCTCATACGTTGACTTACGTGAAAGTAAGATTCAATGAATTGGAAGACCTCCTTCATGGAATTTATCTTATCAAGGAATGCACCGCCCAAACATCCGATTATGTGGTGAGCTTTGGTGAGAGGATCTCTGCCTACATATTATCTGAAGGTTTGAAGGATATTGGATGCACCTATTTAGATGCAACAGAGGTTATCAAGACCAATGACCGTTTCGGCCACGCAAAGGTTGATTTTGACACCACTAATGCTTTAATAGTGGATTATTTTAGAGATGTTCCCGGGTTAAAGGTGATTACCGGATTCATCGGATCTACAAAAATGGGGGAGATAACAACTTTGGGAAGAAGCGGATCGGATTACACCGCGGCGATTTTTGCCGCCGCACTCGATGCGGAATCTCTCGAGATTTGGACCGATGTGCCAGGAGTCATGACCGCTGATCCAAAATTGGTCTATTCCGCCATTACCATTCCCCAGCTAAGCTATAGTGAGGCTATGGAGCTGTCTCATTTTGGCGCCAAGGTAGTGTTTCCAGCCACCATGCAGCCGGCGATGAGGAAAAAAATCCCTATATACATCAAAAACACGTTTGACCCAGTTCACCCAGGAACGCTTATTTGCGAAAATTCCGGAGAGGGCAAACTGATCAAAGGAATTTCCTCCTTGAGCGACATCTCCCTTTTGAACATACAAGGACCTGGATTGGTAGAAGTGATTGGCGTAAGTGGAAGGGTTTTTAGTACATTGGCAGACGCCGAGGTAAATGTCATCCTAATAAGTCAAGCATCTTCCGAGCACAGTATATGTGTGGCGATCAAGTCTTCGGAAGTAATCAGGGCAAAGGAAGCCATTAAGCAGCAATTCTTCCATGAAATCCAAGCCGGGGAAATGGATGAGGTGGTCGTGTTGGGGAATATGTCCATTATAGCCATAGTGGGGGAAAACATGAAGCACTACCCTGGAGCAAGCGGAAGGTTATTTCAATCCTTTGGCCGGAACAACATCAATGTATCTGCGATCGCCCAAGGGAGCTCGGAGCTGAATATTTCAGCGGTAATTTCCAAAACGGATCTCCAAAAAGGGTTAAATGCCCTTCATGAAGCCTTTTTCCTTTCGGATCATCGCGTCCTGCATATTTTCCTAATAGGTGTAGGTTTGATTGGAAAGACGTTGGTGAAAATGATCAGAAGCCAGTTGCGGAAGCTTCAGGACGATAGCATGTTGGACATTAAAATCCACGGCATGGCCAATTCCAGATACATGTCCTTTGATGAGGATGGATTTGATTTGGATAATTTCATGCCTCCTTCAGAAGCAGATCAGCCCATGGACCTCCAGAAGTTTTTGGATACCATGTCCAGTATGAACTTTTCCAATTCTGTATTGGTAGACTGTACCGCAAGCCAGGAAATTGCCGATGTATATCAACAGGTGCTGGAAGCTAAGGTTGCCATTGTTACGCCTAACAAAAAGGCAAACTCGGGATCCTTGGCTAAATATCAGCAGCTTAAGAAATTATCCAGCCAGCGGAATATCAAATTTTTGTATGAGACAAATGTTGCCGCCGGCTTGCCGGTGATCAATACCTTACAGGATTTGATCTTGAGCGGGGATAAGGTGATCCGGATTGAAGGGGTGTTGAGCGGCTCCATGAATTATATCTTTAGTGAGCTAGAAAAAGGATTGCCCTTTAGTGAAGTGGTTGCGCAGGCAAAGGAAAAAGGATACACGGAGCCTGATCCAAGGGATGATTTAAGCGGGATGGACGTAGCGAGAAAGATATTGATACTCGGGCGGGAGGCAGAGCAGGAGCTTCATTTCGAGGATGTCTCCATCCAAAGTATGGTGCCGGAAGATTGTGCGGATGCCGCATCAGTCGGTGAATTTTTTGACAAGTTAAAGCAGCATGACGGTTACTTTCAAAAACTATTGGAAGATGCTGAAAGCAAGGGACAAAAACTGCGTTTTATGGCTGTATTGGAAAATGGAAAAGCGAAGGTCGGCTTAAATTCTGTAGACAGTAAACATCCGTTCTTCTCTCTGAGTGGAAGTGATAATATGATTTTATTCACCACCGAGCGTTATCATGAATTCCCGATGATCATCAGGGGGCCGGGAGCTGGTGCCGACGTCACCGCTGCGGGGGTTTTTGCGGATATTATTAGATTAGGACATTACTCAAGATGAAAAAAGTAACTGCATTTGCTCCGGCGACAGTAGCCAATGTATCCTGTGGGTTTGATATTCTCGGGTTCGCAGTGGATGATTTGGGTGATAAAGTGACTGTAAGCTTCTCGGACGACCCGGGATTGAGAGTGATAAGCATCACAGGAGATCAAGGCCGATTGCCCTATCTCGTGGAGAAGAATACCTGCACGGTAGCCATTCAGGCCATGCTTAGGCAATTGGACTTTCATGGGGGATTAGAGGTTGAGTTGGAGAAGGGGCTTCCCTTGGGAAGCGGTATGGGTTCGAGTGCAGCCAGTGCAATTGCGGCTCTGGTAGCGGCCAATCATTTGCTTGGAAATCCTTTTCCCAAAGAAGATCTGCTACCTTTTGCCATGGAAGCCGAGGCGACCGCTTGTGGTGCAGGCCATGCGGACAATGTTGCTCCAGCCTTATTGGGCGGCTTTGTTTTGATTCGGGGTTATGAACCCTTGGATGTGATCCCACTTCATGTACCATCCGGCCTCTTTTGTACGCTTTTGCATCCCCATCTTGAATTGAATACTGCCGATTCTCGTAGCGTATTGAAGAAGAATGTCTCCCTGAAAGACGCCATTATCCAATCGGGTAACATCGCCGGGCTGGTGGCAGGACTTTATAGGGAAGATATGGGCTTGATTAGCCGCTCGCTAAATGATGTGATTGCTGAGCCTTCTCGATCCGTTCTTATTCCTGGGTTTGATGAAGTAAAAGCAGGGATAAGAGATGTAGGCGCCTTGGGTTGTGGTATTTCTGGTTCGGGACCGACGATGTTCATCCTGTCACCCAATGCGTCCATAGCTAGGGAGGCTAGCAGGGTGGGACAGGAAATTTATGATGAAATAGGCTTATCTGTGGATGTCTACGTTCCTCCCATCAATACTCGGGGTGCGTATGTTATGGAGGAAAGTTAGAGACAGTTCCCGGGTTGTCGCAGCAAACAGAAACTTAAGGACATCATCCGGTAAAAGTAACTCAGAATAAAAATAACAGTGTAATGAAGTTTTATAGTACCAATGATAAGAGCCATGTTGTTTCTTTAAAGGAAGCGGTCATTAAGGGATTGGCGCCAGATCAAGGCCTCTATATGCCGGTAGAAATCCCCCGGATGACTAAAGAGTTTTTGGATGGAATCCACGGCCTTTCCTTCAGGGAAATAGGTTACGAAGTGATCCATTCGTTCTTCAAGGAAGACCTATCCCGAGATCAAGTCATTGATTTGGTAGATCATACCCTTCAATTTGATGCGCCTTTGGTGGAAATCGAAAAGGATGTTTTTGCATTGGAGCTGTTTCACGGTCCTACTTTGGCGTTTAAGGATTTTGGGGCAAGGTTTTGTTCCAAATTGATGAGTTTATTATTGGATGGTCAAAAAGTGAAGGTGTTGGTGGCGACTTCCGGAGATACGGGAAGTGCCGTGGCCAATGGCTTTTACAATGTGCCGGGAGTGGAAGTGATTATTCTATATCCAGCAGGGAAGGTCAGTGAGTTGCAGGAAAAACAGTTTACAACCTTGGGAGGAAATGTTTCTGCCGTGGAGGTGGATGGTGTTTTTGATGATTGCCAGAAATTGGTCAAGGAAGCATTTTTGGATCAAGAGCTAAATTCGCAGATGTTGTTGACCTCGGCCAACTCTATCAACATTGCAAGATGGATACCCCAGTGTTTGTACTACTTTTACGCTTACTCCAGATTACCGAGAAACCATAAAAAAGTTGTTTTTGCAGTTCCGAGCGGTAATTTTGGGAATCTGGCAGCCGGAATTCTGGCAGAACGCATGGGCTTGAAGATAGACATTTTTGTAGCGGCTACCAACGTCAATGATGTAGTACCCCAATATCTTAAAGGCAATTCTTTTCTGGCAAGACCCTCCCTACCGACGGTCAGCAACAGCATGGATGTAGGAAATCCTAGCAACTTTTACCGGTTGTTGGCATTGTATGACGGCGATGAGACACAGTTGAAGGCTAATGTCAGGGGTTATGCCTATTCCGATGAGGAGACCATTTCCTGCTTAAAGAAAGTGGAAGAAGAAACCGGATATACCATGGATCCCCACGGTGCAGTGGCGTATCTCGGGTTAAAAGAATTTCTTGCCGAAAATGGTGATCATTATGGTATATTCCTTGAAACTGCCCATCCGGGAAAATTCGGAAAAGTGGTGGAAGGAGCTCTGGCGAAAGCGGTTAATTTGCCTGCTCGACTAGCGGCTTTTCTACATGGGGAAAAGGAAGCGACTTTGATGAAAAATAGCTTTGATACCTTTAAGTCTTATTTGCTTGGCGGAGCAAAAAAAGACAGCCTCTGATCAAGGCTGTCTTTTCGAGCATCTGTAGTTAGCAGGATAATTCATTGTCATTCGGAAAGTACTTATGGATAGGATTGAAAGAATGGGTATTGATTGATTTTTGGAACTCAATATTTCGTTCATTTTCTTCCATCCAAATCTTCATTTTCTCCTCGAACTCCTTCAGTTTGGGAGCGTTTTCCTTTTCCCATTCCTTCATTTTCTGTTCAAATTCCTTCATTTTTGGTTCGAAGGAAGACTCCCATTCTTTTTGGTGCTTTTGCATCTTTTCTTCCCATACCTTCAAGTCTTCTTCAAATTTTTCATACAATAGCCCATTTTTGTCTTGCCAACCTGCTATCTTCTCTGCGAATGTCCCTGCAAGAACCTCTATATCTTCTTGAATTTTATCCATGGAAACCTGTAACCTTTCCTTTCTTTTCTGGGCTTCAGGCGATTTGTCATCTTCTAACTTTTGAAGTTCCAAGACGATCTTTGTCATGCTGTCTGTTTGTGTTTTAATGTCGAGCTGTGGGAACTCGAATCCAGGCACGGGAGCAGGAGGTGCCGGGGGAGCCTCGGGAAAAGCCGGAGTTTGAACCTCCAACTTAGGAGCAGGCGTCAGTTCCAATCGGGGCATAGGGTCCTGTTTCTCCGCTTTTGTCGATTTTTTTATTGGAAGAGTATCTTGCGTAAATTGAACCTTAACTGTTTGTTTGACAGCAGCTCGAGGCTTGACATAGTCGGGAATATCGACCTGTAAATTATGGATATGGAGAGATGTCAACAAAGGGTTTTCCTGCTTGTTTTCTTGAACTTGTGCGCCCACTAATAACACGGAGCTGATAATTATGGCGACGATCATGGTTATCTGAAATAAGGGTGAGAGTCTTGGAGGAGTGGTTTTTTTTCCCAGTATTCTTTTTATTCTTTGAAGCGTAAGATTTCTGCTTCCAGAGGCGGCCAGTGCCATTTCCGGAGTGGGGCAATTGGAGAAGTTTGCAACTTCTGCCAGACCATAGGCCAGTACGGCAGGATTAATTCCAACGGCAATTGCAAGATCATCGGTAGCATTCTCACGCTCTTCTTTTATTTGGCCATTGATCCACCAAAAACAAGGGTGGAAGAAAAAGAGCACTTCCATAAACGATTGCAGCAAATTGACCAAGTAGTCGTGTCTCTTGATATGAGCCAATTCATGTGCAACAATGGCTTCCAATTGCTCGGGGCTGATGGAAAATAGCAAACTGGCGGGAAGTATAATTATGGGCTTGACCATGCCATAGGTAATCGGGGAATGAACGAGTGAACTTTTAAATACCTCAACTTTTCTGAAGATACCCAAAGACGCTGAGAGGCTATTTACTTTCCGAAGAAGTAGACTGGGCACGGCTTCATGGTGTTTTTTGTGAAGCTTTTCTAGATCATAAAGGCTGCCTGCCAATCGAATGATGTAAAACATCGCTCCCAATACCCACAGATTTACCAGGTAAGGGAGATAATGTTCCAACTTCAATAGAACATAGTCGACCATAGATCCTTCTTCGGCATAGGCTTCATAATCCACGACGTTGGAGGAGATTACGGAAGCATGATCTACTTTGATATCTGCGGTGTAAGCGAGGAAAGGTTTATTCCCAGCAGATTCCAGCTGATATATAAATGTCCAACAGCCTGCTATAAAAATCAGAGCTAGTGCGGAAAGCGCCGTGTTATATCTCCATACCGATGTTTTTTTATTCATCATCGCTAAGGCGAACCACAACAGCATGCTGATCAGAGCTATTTGCCAAACAGAGTGGAGTAGCGTCCAGCCAAGGGCTTCCAAATATTTTTCCTCAATAAAGGACTGGGTAAAGTTCATTATTTTTCATTTTCAAGTTGATCTAAAAACTCTCTGATTTCGTTGATTTCCTCTTTCGAAGGCTGGCCCTGACCCAAAGCCTGCATTACCAGGTTTTTGGCAGAACCTCCAAATGCTGTAGACAAAAATCCTTTTACCAGAGATTTTTGCGTTGCTTTTTGAGTGATGGCGGGGGTGTAAATATGACTTCTGTTTTGCTCATCCCTATCGACTAATCCTTTGGCGTGCATGATCTGCATCGTTTTCAAAGTGGTCGTGTATCCCGTAGCTTTGGTTTCAGCTAATTTTTCGTGGATTTGGCGCACGCTGGCCTCCTTAAGTGTCCATAAGATCGATAAAATTTCCAGTTCTGATTCTGTAGGCTTGACTTCCATTTGGATTGTACGATTTATTTCGTAGTAAATATATACGATGGTTTTCGTACAATCAAATCCCAGCCGATTTTTTTTTAAAATTATTTTTTAGTAGATATTTACGTGGGCTAAAAAGCATAGATTTCGATCCTTTATGTGTTTAATCTCATTTAACTGGAAAGACCATCCAGTCTATCAACTGGTCCTTGTCGGCAATAGAGATGAATATTATACCAGACCTACCGCTTCTCTTCATCTATGGGAGAGTGGTTTCTATGCAGGAAAAGACCTAAAGGGCGGAGGAACGTGGATGGGATTTCATCCTAAGGGAAAATTTGCCGCCTTGACCAATTACCGGGACTTCAGTCATTCCACCTTTAAGCCTGTGACCAGGGGCTACCTTGTGAAGGATTTTCTTGAAAACAATCAAGATCCTTTTGAATACCTCAAGTCTATTCAAAAGAGAATGGGACAATATGAAGGCTTCAATCTCTTGGTAGCCGACGGTGATCGAATGGCTTATCTATCCAACCGTCGACAGGAGATTGAGATTGTTTCGCCGGGTATCCATGGGATTAGCAATGCTCTTCTGGACACTCCTTGGCCTAAGGTGGAGCTGGCCAAAAAGGAATTGCGGCACTGGATGGAGAGTGACTTGCTGGATGAAAACGTCTTATTGAATCTTTTGCAGTCTGAGGAATATGCCTCTGATATCTATCTTCCTAGTACGGGCGTGTCCTATGACATGGAGAGGCTTTTGTCTGCGCAGTTTATCAAGATGGGGGAGGAATACGGAACAGTGAATACCTCTGTGATTCTATGGAAACATGATGGTCAAGTTATTATCAAAGAAAGAAGGACCGTTCCTTCCCAGGAAACAACGGTGAAGTTTCAAATAGACTCTTGATTATCAAAAGCAAATGAGTTCCCCAATTTATTTTCAAATTAGAATTCCGTTTCTTGGTTTTTCACTTCGGAATAGGCCAAGTGTAGGGATGATGGTTCTTTTGAAGAAGTTCGAACTGAAAAGGGCGAAATATGTTTTAAAGATATGCAAAAGCTAGATGTGTTGATTATTGGTGCAGGTCCTATCGGGCTTGCCTGCGGTATCGAAGCCGAAAAAAAGCAGCTCAATTATAGGATCATAGAAAAAGGGACGCTCACCAATTCCTTGTTCAATTATCCCGTTAACATGACCTTTTTCTCCACCTCAGAGAAATTGGAGATGGGCGGTATTCCCTTTATGTCCATCAATAAACAACCTACCCGACCGGAGGCATTGGAGTACTACAGGAGGGTAGCTAAGCACTACGACCTGAAGGTTAATTTATACGAGGAAGTCCTGCAAATGCAAAAGGAAGCAGAAGGCTTTAGAATTGACACATCCAAAACAAGTTATCAAGTAGAAAAGGTCATTCTCGCCACAGGGTTTTATGACCTACCTAACAAGATGAACGTGCCTGGTGAAGATCTTCCTAAAGTGACGCACTATTATAAGGAACCCTGGTCTTATATCGGCCAAGATATCATTGTGGTGGGAGGTGGAAATTCGGCGGTGGATGTGGCTTTGGAAACTTGGCGTAAAGGCGCAAATGTCACTATGGTGATAAAAGAGGGCGAGGTTGACCGGACGGTTAAGTATTGGGTACTGCCCGATATTGAGAACCGTATTAAGGAAGGATCTATAAGAGCTTTCTTTCATTCCACGATTCGGGAGATAAAAGAGGATGAAGTGGTTCTGCAGACCCCGGAAGGTGAGCAAACGCTTTCCAATGACTTCGTCTTAGCAATGACAGGATATCGGCCGAACTACAAGCTGTTGGATCAGCTTGGTGTTAAGCTGACTTTGGATGAAAAGAGAAGGCCGTGTTTTGATGACCAAAGTCAAGAATCGAACATACCGGGACTCTATTTGGCCGGCGTGGTTTGTGGAGGGCTGAATACTCGTGAATTTTTTATTGAAAATACTATAGACCATGCAAGAGCGATATTTGAAGATATAGCCAGTAAACGGGCGACATCTTAGGGTTAAAATGAGATCCTCATAAGTATCACTTTAGCAGGTCAAATTTCTGATAAGAAGGATGGTATGTTAATCTAGGTGGAGGGACTTAATTTAGGACCAAGGGCAGGGTTAAGGTAAAAGTAGACCCTTTACCCTCTTTACTTTCAATCGAGATGTCGGCATCTATTTTTCTGGCATTCTCTCTCGATAGGTACAAGCCCAATCCAGTTCCTTTTTCCTTCTCTGTACCATAAGTCGCTTTTACGTCCAATAGAAAAAGATTTTCTAGCTTCTCGTTGGTGAAACCGATTCCCGTGTCGGAAATTGAAATCTGCACGTTATCACCCACCTGTTGAACTACAAAAGAGATTTCCCCACCCTTTGGTGTAAACTTGATCGCATTCTGAATAAGATTTCTGACGATAAGAATGACGCGGCCCATATCGGTTTTGATAATAGGGTTGTCCCTGTATTCTATTGTAAACCGAATATTCTTATGGTTGGCAAGTATTTCGTATATAGAGAGGACACTTTCGCAGGCGCTTTTAATGTCACTATGGGTAATCATGGCTTCCTTTTCTTGCATTTCTGAGGATGCCCATTCCAAGATATTGTCAAGCATCCTCTTGGTATTGGAAGTCATGGTCAGCAATTCTTTCTGGACCACGTCCCTTTCCTCTTCATCAAGTTCCCCTGCTTGCATAAACTCAAGTATGCTCAAGATGGAGTTTAAAGGCGATCTTAAATCGTGGGAAATCAAGGCAATAATTTTGTTCTTTTGGTCATTGCTGTTCTGGAGTCTATGATTCACTTCCAGCAGTTCCTTGCCTTTTACTTCGCT
>DATGMS010000061.1:0-2676 GCA_035307285.1 Cyclobacteriaceae bacterium | reverse complement strand
ATCTTTGACAGAGTGGAAATTCCAGCGATACATGCGGGATTATCTAAGCACCGCCGCTTCCCTGGACAGGAACATTGGACGGACGCTTGACTACTTGGACAAGAGGGGTTTGGCTGACAATACCATTGTGCTATATCTTTCAGACCAGGGTTTTTTCATGGGAGAACATGGCTGGTTTGACAAGCGGTTTATGTACGAGGAGTCCTTCCGGACACCAATGGTGATGAGATATCCCGGCGTGATTAAACCGGGAACCCGATTCAGGCACATGGTGATGAACCTGGACATCGCCCCGACGATGTTGGATGCCGCAGGGCTGCCTATTCCAAAGGACATTCAAGGCGAGTCGATGTTGCCTCTATTAATGGATAAGTCTGCCAAAGGCCGCGATGCCATCTACTACCATTACTATGAAAACGGAGAACATGCAGTTTCTCCCCATTTTGGAGTGCAGACCGATCGCTATAAATTGATCCGTTTTTACAAGAGGGTGGAATCCTGGGAACTTTACGATCTTGAAAAAGACCCTCAGGAAATGAACAATCTGTATGGGGCCAAGAAGCACCAAAAAATCCAAGACGGCCTTCATGTAAAGCTGCAAGAGTTGGTGGAACGATATGAGGATAAGGACGCTGAAAATATATTGGCTAGCCGATAAAACCCCCTCTTCCTTGTTAGACAAGGTTCATACTGTCGAGTGGAGGAAATCATCGTAGAGCATGATCTTGACGATGAATGCATATACCCAAACCATATCGGGTGAGGGCACCTTTAAGTTTCCAAAGCGGATTGATGTTGAAGTGGCCGATCTTAAAGGGTGTTCAGCAGTAAGTTCATAAATTCCGCCCGCCTCCATCTGCTGGCTGAATTTTCGGATTTGGCCTTTGGTTATACCTGCCGTTATTTCTGTCCTTGTTTTTCTGACAAGAACCCGCTTTTGAAAAAAAATTAAGTATAAATACGTATTATAATACTTATTATTTGATTTTTTACTTTTATATTAGCCGATGAATTCATCAGGAATTCAGATTTTATACTTAGTAATATCCCCATCAGCTAAATAAATTAAGTATGACAAGGATCGTAGTAATCGGCAACGGAATGGTAGGATTTAAGTTTTGCGAAAAACTTATGGCTTCATCTAAAGGCGGAAACTTTCAGGTAACGGTATTCGGAGAAGAGCCTTGGCCCGCCTATGACCGGGTGCATTTGAGTGCCTATTTTACCGGCTCAACTGCCAATGACCTGTTGATGGCGCCTAGGGAGTGGTATTTGGAAAATGGGATTGATCTACGGACCAACGAGCTCATCGTGAAGATAGACCGAGCTGCTAAAAAAGTTGTCAGCCATATAGGTACAGAGGTTTTTTACGACAAGTTAATTATGGCGACTGGATCAGGAGCATTTGTTCCTCAGATCCAGGGAGTAGAAAAGAAGGGGGTATTTGTTTATAGGACCTTGGAAGATCTGGATGCCATCACAAGCTATGGTAAAAAAGTCAAGTCTGCGGCAGTTATGGGAGGGGGATTGCTCGGCTTAGAGGCGGCCAAAGCCGTGATGGATCTCGGATTGAAAGCCCACGTGATAGAATTTGCCCCCAGACTGATGCCCCGGCAACTGGATGAAGCGGGTTCCGCCATCTTAAGAGAAAAGCTGGAGACTCTTGGTATTTCTATTCATCTAAGTAAAAACACTAAGCAAATTTTCGGAAACGGAAAACTGACAGGATTGGAATTTTCGGACGGTACGGAATTGTCGGTCGACATGTTGGTAATCTCAGCAGGGATAAAACCTCGGGATGAGCTGGCCAAGTCTTGTGGGCTGGAAACTGCAGCCAGGGGCGGTGTTGTTGTCGATGAATTTTTACAGACAGGCGACAAAGATATTTTTGCCATAGGCGAAGTGGCCTCCTATCAAAACATGGTATACGGACTGGTGGCCCCAGGCTACGAGATGGCGGCCCAAGTCGTCAACCAACTAACCGATCGGGAAGTCAAGCCGTTCACGGGTTTTGATATGTCCACCAAACTAAAGTTAATCGGGGTGGATGTGGCGAGCTTCGGGGATCCTTTTGGCGAGGTAGAGCCTTCCCAACCCATTGTGTATGAAGATAAAGTAAAGGGCATTTATAAGAGGATCAATCTTTCCTTGGACGGAAAGCGGTTGTTAGGCGGGATATTGGTTGGTGACGCTGCTGCATACAACATGCTTTGGCAAATGGTGCAGAACAAAATGCCTTTGCCTCCCGCTCCGGAAGACCTGATTCTTGGATCAAGAGGGGGCAAAGAAGTGGCTATGGCAGGCGTGGAAAGCCTTCCGCCTGACGCGCAAATCTGTTCCTGTGAGAACATCAGCAAAGGCGACATTTGTCAGGTGATGGAGAAAGACGGCTTAACCCAATTGTCCGAGATCAAATCCTGTACGAAAGCAGGGACAGGATGTGGGGGATGTGTTCCCATGATCAATGACCTGCTGAAATCCCAACTGAAGGCGATGGGCAAGCAAGTCAAAAACGTCATATGTGAGCATTTTGATTATTCAAGACAGGAGTTATTGGATCTGGTAAAGGTGAAACAAATCAAAACCTATGATTCTCTACTTGACGAAGTCGGGAGGGGGGACGGCTGTGAAGTGTGCAAACCTCTGGTTGCATCAATATTGGCCAGTACCTGGAAC
>DATGMS010000060.1:0-5417 GCA_035307285.1 Cyclobacteriaceae bacterium | reverse complement strand
TAAATTTTCTTCTCGCTTTTTATGTGTATTTCTTAGAAAAACCTAGTCTCTCTTAAGCTTGTGGTTTAGAGCCCATTCTTAACACCAATTAGGGGTTATTGGTTTATGTTTTTAGCATATACGGACAAATCATTTTTCAGTTCAAATTAGCGAAGCGATGCATTGGTGTTGAAGTTATGCCTCCTCCAAATTGAGGCTATTTTGAAAAGGATAAAGTAGGTAGTGATGCCATTCCGGCGATGGAGGGATTTGTTTCAGAGTCCAGCTCAGGAGCTGTGGCGATAGAAAATGCTGCCTTCACTTTTACCAAAGGCGATTAGGACATCATCGAGAAAGTGCGGGATTTGAACTGACAAATGATGCACAATATCAAACAAAATCTTTTCTTTGCGTTTATATCAATGTAATCGGTGAATTGGCTGTTGTAGGCTTTTTATTTCCGGCCTTTGGGGTATTGATGTCGGATATGACCTCGGCAGCAGCGCCGCTATCGGAAAGGCACCTATGATTACAAAATGCCTACTTAAAAGGTATTGAATTAGAAACTATAATTTAATTTCAGAAATGATCAGACTCCCTTTATTTATCTTTTTTCTGGGGTTTTTCGCTTTCGTATCCTGTAATAGCAAGCCGGAGAAGGTACAAACAGTGAATGAGAATCCCCCGTCTGCCTCCTTAGGGACGCTCACTTCTTACCAAATCGGCGACCGTGTTCCCAGTGATCTGGTCTGCATGGTAAATAATGCATATATGGGAAAGAAGCAGTTTGAAGTTCCTTTCGAGGGCAAAACTTACTACGGCTGTTGCAACATGTGTGTGGAGCGTATCCCTCAGGACAAGGCCGCAAGGACAGCTGTTGATCCGTTTACCTCCAAAGAGATAGATAAGTCGGAAGCGTATATTGTTTTAGTAAGCGGTGAAGGACATGTCGCTTATTTTGAAAATGAAGAGAACTATAAGCAGTTTGTGGCGGAGCGTTAATAGGTACTATGCTTAAAGCATCAAGTACTGACACAAGAGTGACTTGCTATTATTCTAGAACATTTATTGCTACTCCCTACTATTCACTATATTTGTTTTATTAGTGACAATGATTATGGCCAGATACTTTAAATACACCAAAAACTTTTACTTCATCTTCACCGTCTTGTTTGTATTGTGGATGGTTTTTATTGACAGCAACGATATCGTTAGCCAATATACCCTCAGGATTAAACTCAAAGATCTGGAAAAGCAGAAGGAGTTTTATCAAGAGAGAAAGGATAAAATTAAAGCCGAAGGTGAAGAATTGATGAGCAATTACGAGCTGTTGGAACGCTTTGCCCGTGAAAAGTATCTGATGAAAAGGAAAACAGAGGACTTGTATGTTATTGTCGAAGAATAGGGTTCAAATAGTAGCGTTTTTTTTTCTTCTACTGGTTTCCTTTTTGGGGAAGACCAATGAAGCGTTTGCGCAACGGGAGGTATACCTAGAGGACAACCCTCCATTAAAAGACAGGATGTACTACGGAGGCAACTTCAGTCTTCAATTTGGGAGTGTGACTTTTATAGATATATCTCCTTTGGCGGGGGTAATGCTTACCGAAAAGCTTTCAACCGGCTTAGGCGCCACTTACCAATACTTGAACTTCAGACATGCAAGCAGTTCCTCTAGTGTGTATGGAGGGAGGCTTTTTGGCAGGTACAACATCACACAAAACTTCTTTGCCCATACGGAAGCAGAATCCTTGAACACGGCCTATTATGTGCCTGGAGCTACTCCGGACCAGGACAGGATTACACGGGACTGGGTGACGGGCGTCTTTGTAGGTGGAGGTTATTTTACTCCATTTGGCAACAGGGGCGGGGCCAATATCACCTTATTGTATAACTTAACCTATGACAACCGAAGGTCACCTTACAATGAACCTTATGTTATTCGGGTAGGTTTTGTGTTTTAAATTTCTCTGTTAAACCATCGAATTCCTTATGGAATCATTCATCAACAAAGTTTTTAGGGCACATAACCAATGTCCAACCTGCCCGTCCCCAAAGGTCATCCATGCGTTTTTCGAAAATGTACTTGGAGTCCTATTTCCAGAACATTCTGAGGAAACATTCAAGGAGAAAGGTCAACTGGAAATGAAGCTTTTTGATCTCCAGGTCCAATTCAGGGATCTACTTAATCTAAACACTCACCTTCATGGTAATAGTGGAGAGCAACTTTCTAAAGCTTTTTTTAACGGATTGGATGAGATCTACGACCGCTTGCAGGAGGACATAGAAGCTATGTACACAGGGGATCCGGCGGCAAAGTCCAAGACAGAAATTGTCAGAAGTTACCCTGGATTTTACGCCATTGCCGCTTATCGGATTGCTCATTTGCTGTTCAAACAGAACATTGCTTTAATCCCTCGAATGATCACCGAATTTGCCCACAGTAGGACTGGTGTAGATATCCATCCAGGAGCTACGATAGGGAGGTATTTCTGCATTGACCACGGAACCGGAGTAGTAATTGGGGAAACCACCATGGTAGGAGACCATGTGAAAATTTACCAAGGAGTAACTTTGGGAGCCGTGAGTGTCAACAAAGAAGATGCTGATAAGAAGAGGCATCCGACCATAGAAGACCATGTGGTGATTTATGCAGGCGCAACGATACTTGGCGGAGAGACGGTCATTGGAAGGGAAAGCGTCATCGGTGGGAATGTCTGGTTGACCAAAAGCGTGCCTGCCCATAGCAAGATCTACTACCAAGTTAAGATGTATGATGCCAATACGGAGGCAACTGATTTTTACGTATTAAAGAACAATTCATGAGGTTGTTTGAACTGATAGGGAACACCCCTTTGGTGGAATTGGCACAAATCCCAACCCGCCCCAATGTTAAGGTTTATTGTAAGCTCGAAGGCCAGAATCCCGGTGGAAGCGTAAAAGACCGAGCGGCTTTTTTCATGATCAAGGAGGCGCTACGGCGGGGAGACATAAATAGGGCAGATCGATTGGTGGAGGCCACCAGCGGGAATACCGGAATAGCCCTGGCCATGATGGCACAGCTTCTGGGTGTGCAAATGACTTTGATCATGCCCGACAATTCTACCCGTGAAAGGGTTGTTTCTATGGAAGCTTATGGCGCTAAAGTAATATTGACCCCAGCTGAAAGGACGATCGAATATTCCCGCGAACTTGCTGAACAGATGCACAGGGAGGAGGGTTACTTTATGCTCAACCAATTTGCTAATCCTGATAATTTGATGTCTCACTACCGTACCACGGGCCCAGAGATTTGGCGGGATACCGAGGGAGAAGTCACCCATTTTGTTTCTGCGATGGGCACTACAGGGACTATTATGGGCGTATCCAAATATCTTAAAGAGCAAAATCCGAAAATTCATATTGTTGGGACACAGCCTACCGAGGGTTCCAGTATACCGGGAATCCGTAGATGGTCGCCGGACTTTCTGCCCAAAATATTTGATGCGAGCAGGGTAGATCAGATCATCGATGTGAGTGAGGAAGAAGCTGTGAGGATGACAAGAAGAATGGCCAAAGAAGAGGGCATTATGGCTGGAATGAGCAGTGGTGGAGCATTACATGCCGCACTAAAGATTGCCGAAGGTTTGGATTCCGGATTAATTGTCTGCATTGCCTGCGACAGGGGGGACCGATATTTGAGCTCGGATTTGTTTTAATACGGAGGATTGGCTATCAAGTATTGAGACGTAAGATATTATCAACAGTCGGCAGTCCGCTGGCCACAGTGGATTGTGTCCGATTTGGTACACCATCTGACATCCGACCCGCTTTAAACCTCAGAAAATCTTTCCTTTGTTCCCCCCGACCTCTAAGAGGATAAGTAAATAAGGAAAAGTATAGAGGAGAGGATTTCAAGCAATGGCCATTGTAATAAGGGGAGTAGTGTTTTTTTCATGTTTGTTTGGATACAATAAAAGAAGGTGGGACTTATCACCTAGGACGGCATTTGTAGAAGTTATGCTACAGATTAGGAAAAAATTCCCTTCACTTTTTTAATCTTTCGAAAAAAGAACCAAATGGAGCGGGTAATCGGGTTCGAACCGACGGCCTTCAGCTTGGGAAGCTGACGCTCTACCAACTGAGCTACACCCGCTTTTGAAGACCCAAATATACTCTCCCTGAAACCACTTATGCAATAGGCAAGGTTAATTTACGAAATCTATTTTGGGAGATTTCATCGAGTCTATTGTAGATAGAGCACCGGCAACGCAATTATTTCGTTACCCAGCTTCCGTCCTTGTTTTTCTTGTACTCTTTTTTCACAGCGGCCCAAGCCACTTTATGTGCCGTTTCCTCTCTCGAACTCTCCTCTTTCCGGTCTGAAGGATCCTTATACTGGTCCCAGGCTGCGTTATAGGCAGCTTGGTATATTTCCTGTCCATGATGGGGTAGGGCGCTTTTTACCTGTTCCGGCAGATCTGATACTTTATTGTAAGGCATAGGTGTATCCAGTTTTTTGTAACCATCCATTTATTCTCTGGCCAAATCCTCAAATATTGTTCCTGCAGAACCTTGGTTGATAAAAAGCGGATCAGAACTTAGGGATTTTAGGTCTTCGGATCATGTCTTAATGTCGGCTGCAATATTTTTCCAAAGAATGGAACAACATTTGGTTCAATCCGCCTGCGTGAGCAAAAAGTTCAAAAGCCATTTACCTCAGGCACGTTATTCTGTGCTGCCCTAGTAGTGTACCCTTTGTGATTCCGAATCTTATTATATCCAAGTTCACTTTTGGATATTCGCTGATTCTCACCGGCTGCAAGATAATATAGGTCAAATTTTACCACATAAATCCAACAGAAATGAGTGACAACGAAAACAAAAATCTAAAAAACGAAAAGCCTAGCCAAATCGATGAGCATAGCAAAGATAGGCAATTAGATAATTTCCGCGAAGATTCCCAGGGACAGTATATGACTACTGATGAGGGCGTAAGGATCAACCACACCGATGACTCTCTGAAAGCTGGATCAAGAGGGCCGACCTTGATGGAAGATTTTCATTTTCGGGAGAAGATGACCCATTTTGACCATGAGAATATCCCCGAGAGGATTGTACATGCCAGAGGCTCTGGAGCGCATGGCTACTTCCAGCCCTATGATGACTCAATGAAAGCTTATACCAAGGCAAAATTCCTCACCAATCCTAGTACAAAAACGCCCGTATTTGTCCGTTTCTCCCAAGTGGTGGGCTTTAGAGGATCTGCCGACACAGTACGGGATGGTCGGGGCTTTGCTACAAAATTTTATACTGAGGAAGGAAATTACGACTTGGTGGGCAATAATATCCCGGTGTTTTTTATACATGATGGGATCAAGTTTCCCGATCTGGTCCACGCTCTTAAGCCCGAACCTGATAATCAGATGCCCCAGGCTACTGCCGCCCACGATAATTTCTGG
>DATGMS010000059.1:0-3574 GCA_035307285.1 Cyclobacteriaceae bacterium | reverse complement strand
ATCCTGGTCATAGCAAAGACTCCTTCTTCCTTTTGGGCTTTCTGGAGAACAGTCGTAAAAGATATACTCGTCAGTCTCTTGGTCATAACCTACCACGTCCGGCTCTCCACCTGTTTCCTCCATTTCATTAAGCGACCATATTTTTTTTGATTTGGCGGATTTTCCGGATAAATAACCCTCCAATTTAGCCTGTACTTTGGCCCATTCAAGACCTTTATGACGGTTTTGGTTTTTTTCAAACCGGATCTTTAAAATGTTGAATAGGTCTTCTATACGGTCCTGCGGGATATTGTTGTTTGTAGCCATAGTGATAGTTTAATGTTGGTGGTATTGTAAATTTAATAATTTTTTCCAAGTTCCTCCTTCACTGTTCTTTTAGCACATACTGGCCTTCTTTGGACTCTATTGTTTCTCCAAGTCCTTTTTGATCAGCTGCTCAATCGGTTCGAGTACCGGAGAAGATGGGAACGAAGGTTCCGAGGCCAAAGCTTCCTGAGATACCCATGGATATGGATACCGTAGGCTACTGATGTTGTTGATAAACAGAAAACCCCGGAACGCCGGGGTCTGGGGAATGGGAAGTATTACCATCGGTGTTTGGGCCTATCCCTTTCAGCCGGCGTCTCGGGTCGTGTTGCAGAGCGCCCTTACTACCTGCCGCCCTTTTTCTTCATCTGGTTTCTGTTCCGCTTGGCTTTGCTGTTTTTGTTGCCTCTTGGCTTTTCTTTAATATAAGGTGTCTTGGGAAATGCCTTTTTCTCATGGAATGCACCTTTAAAGTCCGGATCTGCCTTCCTTTTCTGGTTGTCAATCTCCCGTTCATAGGCTTGCCTCTCCGCAAAGGGGGTAGCTGCAATTTCTACCTCCTCCGGAATTTCAGATACAGGAACCTGCATTCGGATGATCTCTTGAATTCTGCCAAAATGATACTCCTCTGCGGGATTGACAAAGGTGATTGCAGCACCTTCATTTTCCGCACGCCCGGATCTCCCGATGCGGTGGACATAATCTTCGTAGATCAAAGGAACATCAAAATTCACCACGTGGCTGACCATTCCGATATCCAATCCCCTTGCTGCCACATCGGTAGCCACCAAGACCCTCACCTCACCACCCTTGAATTCCTCCATGGCATTGATCCGAGTATTTTGACCTTTGTTGGCGTGGATCACTCTTATTGTACCATGGTTTCTCTTCTCCAGAAATCTAAAGACCGATTCGGCGTTGGATTTCGACTTGGTAAACACCATGACCCGCCTGATATCCGGGTTTTTCAACAAAAAATCCAACAAAAGTATTTTTGTTTTGAGATTCGGAACACTGTATTGCACCTGGGAAAGCGTCTCGGCAGTAGTCGCCTGTAGGTCAATCTCTATCCGTTCCGGAAACTCCAGAAATTCGTACGAAATATCCTCCACCCTCTTGGAAAAAGTTGCGGAGAAAAGGAGGTTTTGACGTTTTACGGGAATAACTTCTAGAATGGCTTTGATTTGTGGAAGGAAGCCCATATCCATCATCTTGTCGGCTTCATCCATGACCATGGTTTTGAATTCCTTCACAAAAAGATCTCCCCTGCTGTAGAGATCCATCAAACGCCCCGGGGTCGCCACCACAATGTCGCAGCCGGCCTGGATCTTTTCGATTTGGGTTTTCGGCCCCAATCCGCCGTATAAAGCTACAATCCGAAGATCAGTGTATTTGGCCAATTGGACGGTCACGGCTTCGATCTGCATGACCAATTCTCTTGTGGGAGCAAGTATTAATGCTCTTGGATGCATTCCCTGTGCATATTTGACCTTCATCAGAATAGGCAGGACGTAAGCTGCGGTCTTGCCCGTACCGGTCTGGGCGATGCCCAATACATCATGTCCCGCCAAAGCCAGGGGAATTGATTTTTCCTGGATAGGGGTAGGTTTGGTGTAACCCGCTTCCTTGATAGCTTCTAGAAGCTGTTTATTTAATTTAAAATTCTCGAAAGAAGCTGGGGTAATAGACATGATTTGTTACTTTTAAAATATATTCCAAGGGCGAAGTGCCAGAGAGAGGTCAATAAGAAGATTTATGGAGAAAATACTGATCACCAATGCAAATATAGTAAATGAAGGCAAGATTATCCGTGGGGATGTGTATGTTAAGGAGGGGTTGATCTTTATAGCGGGTGGAAATTTGAAGGAATACGAGGCGGATATTGTCATCGAAGGAGAGGGAAAATACCTCTTTCCTGGACTAATCGACGATCAGGTGCATTTCCGGGAACCTGGGCTGACCCAGAAGGCGGACATTTATACCGAGAGCAAATCTGCGGTCGCCGGGGGTATCACCAGTTATATGGAAATGCCCAACACCGTGCCCCAAACTACGACCAACGCCCTTTTGGAGGAGAAATACGCCATTGCAGCAGAGAAATCCCTAGCCAACTACTCTTTTTATCTTGGAGCGACCAATGACAATCTGGAAGAATTATTAAATGTAGATGCTGAAAATGTTTGTGGAATCAAAGTGTTTCAAGGTTCTTCCACTGGAAATATGCTGGTGGATAATCCGGAGTCGCTCGAGAGGATTTTCGCCGAGAGCAAAGTGTTGATTGCCACGCACAGCGAAAATGATCAAATGATCAAAGCTAATCTTCTTAAGCTTAAGGAAGAGTATGGCGATGACATTCCTGTAAAATACCATCCGATCATCCGGTCAGCGGAAGCTTGTTATGATGCTTCCAAAAGAGTAGTGGACCTCGCCCGAAACCACGGCACCAAACTGCATGTACTCCATATCAGCACGGCCAAGGAAGTGCAGTTGTTCGACAATACCTTGCCTTTAGAACAAAAGAGAATTACCGCAGAAGCCTGTGTACATCATCTCTGGTTTTCCGATATGGATTACGAGACAAAAGGGACGTTTATAAAGTGGAACCCCGCCATAAAAAGCGCGGAAGATCGGGATGCAATATTGGAGGGGCTTTTGGAAGGGCACATCGATGTAATCGCTACGGATCATGCCCCGCATACCCTGGAGGAGAAGCGGCTTAGTTATTTGAACGCTCCGTCCGGAGGACCGTTAGCCCAGCACAGCCTTGTGGCTTTATTGGAAATGTACCATCAGGGGAAAATCCAGCTGACAGACATTGCCCAGAAGGCCAGTCATAACGTCGCTATTCTTTTTGAGATTGAGAAGAGGGGGTACATCCGGCCAGGCTTCCATGCGGATCTTGTATTGGTGGATCTTGATGATCCTTGGACCGTGAGCAGGGAAAATGTGCTTTCTAAATGCGGTTGGTCTCCCTTTGAGGGGCAGGAGTTCCGTTCAAAGGTCAGCCATACGATTGTTTCCGGACACTTAGTGTACGAAAACGGAATCTTCCATGAAGAGGTAAAAGGAAAAAGATTGAAATTTTCCCGAATTTCTTAAGCCGCCTATTGTTTAGAAGTTAATGTAATATTACCTTTGCAGTCCCATCATAAGGAATCGGGACTAATTGTTAAAAATGGTGATTGTAGCTCAGCTGGTTAGAGCGCTGGTTTGTGGATCCAGAGGTCGCCGGTTCGAACCCGGTCTTTCACCCAAGAAACCCCCCGCA
>DATGMS010000058.1:0-16043 GCA_035307285.1 Cyclobacteriaceae bacterium | reverse complement strand
TTACCGCCTCGCGCCACGAACTGGGTATCCACCCCATATCGCCTTAGGTGATTGATGGCCGACTGTCCTATAGGATTGTCAGGCACTTTTGAAACAAAGGTGCCTTGTAGCCCATAATTGCAAAGCGCAGCAGCCACATTGGCCTCACCGCCGCCATAGGTGTTATCGAAACTATCTGCCTGTACAAATCTTTTGAAATCTGGCGTAGATAATCTAAGCATGATTTCCCCAAGGGTTACCACTTTTTTTGACATGATTTTATATGATTTTATTGTTAAAAGTTATCAAATTGCTACTAGTGCTGTGTCAATATTAATATATCTTTTTGCCTCCTCTACAACCCAAATAAAGAAGGCAACCAAAGACTCAATTGAGGCCAAATGGTAATCATGATCAAGCCAATAATCATGGCCAGGAAGAAGGGCAGTATCGGCAGGAATACCTTGGCAATTGTCGTTTTGGCCACCCCTACCCCGATAAACAACACCGAACCCACCGGAGGAGTACACACCCCGATACAAAGGTTGGTCACCATGATAATTCCAAAATGGATGGGATCAATTCCCAGAGACACCACAACCGGAAGGAAAATCGGCGTAAATATCAAAACGGCAGGAGTCAAATCCATAAACAAACCCACAAACAACAGGATGAGATTGATGATAATCAATACGACAAATTTGTTGTCGCTCAAGGTGAGGAGCGCACTGCTGATGGACTGGGGAATATCTTCGCTGGACATCACCCAGGACATGCTCATCGATGTAGCGATCAGAAGTAATACAATTGCCGTAGTCTCGGAAGCTTTCAGTAAGATAGACGGAACCTCCTTAACTTTAAGCTCTTTATAAAAGAAAGACAGTGCCAAGGTATAAATTACCGCTATGGCAGAAGCTTCCGTTGCAGTAAATGCCCCTATCACAATTCCACCTATTACAATAACCAATAATAGCAAGCTAGGAAACGCCCTTACCATTTTAATAGCCAGCTCCTTCCAAGAAGTTACGTCACCCAAAGGAAGTTTGTGTTTTTTTATAAATACCGCTGCAACTCCCATTAACAGTAGCCCGATAAGTAATCCGGGGATGTATCCGGCAATAAACAAGGCCCCAATGGACACTCCTCCACTAGCTAGGGAATAAACGATTAGGATATTGGAAGGGGGAATAATTAATCCTGTAGTGGAAGCGGTGATATTTACCGCTGCCCCTAATTCCCTAGGATAACCTTCGTTCTCCATTCGTGGACCGAGGATGCCTCCGATCGCAGATGCGGCAGCCACCGCCGAGCCGGCTATGGCACCAAAAAGCATTGAAGCTATGACGTTGACATACAATAAGCCCCCGGGGAGCCGCCCAGTTAATGCCTTGGCCAGATCAATCAGCCGGTTGGCTATGCCCCCTTTGTTCATTATTTCACCCGCCAATACAAAGAACGGAATGGCCAGAAGGGAAAAGCTGTCTAGACCAGTGCCCATCCTCTGGGCAATGGTTGTGGCAGCAGGTACAGTGGCGACAGTCACCAACAGGGTGACAAAGCCTGAAAGTCCGAGGCTCCATGCCACGGGGACGCCCAGTACCATCAGTGAAACAAATATGACTACAAGAATAATTATGCTGATGTATTCCATTTCAAATAGAGAGGTTAATCGGGTTTAGTGTTTAAAAGTAGCTTAACATTAGAAAGCTGATAGTAAAGGATCAGTAAACCACTAAAGGGAATTATAGAATAAACGTAGGCCAAAGGAACTTGAAGGGTAGCGGATTTTTGTTGCAACACAAAAGTGATATACACCAGATTGGCTCCCCCCAATACCATCACAGGCAGTACAAAGGCAATGACAACGATATGGATGAATACCAGCAACCGTGTTTTCCCTCTTCCGGAGAGTTTCTGCGGAAGGAGGTCAATGGCCAAATGCTTATCTTTTCCCGCCACATAGGCTGCACCCAACATTCCCAACCAGATCAGCATATAACGGGAAAGTTCATCCGTAAAAGAACTTGGCGATTGAAAAATATATCGAGACACTACCTGCCATGTCACATTGATTACCATGACTCCCAGAATGATGACTAATAGGTGAGCAACGGTCTTATCTACCTTCTCTCTAAAGGTATTCGGGTTTACTTCATTCATGGTTTTTAATTTGTTCGATCAAATCATGTAATTCAGGTTCGTTGTCACGGTAATAGGCGTACATGGATTCTACGGATTCTTTAAAAGCATCCAATTCAGGGTAAGTGACTGTTACCCCGGCTTCTTCCAGGATTTTCATAGATTCGGCTACGGACTCTGCCCAGATTTTATATTCGAATACAGCCGATTCGTCAGCAGCCTCCTGTAGCCATATCCTCTCCTGATCAGACAGTCTTTCCCATAGCTTGGTGCTGACGATCATCATATCAGGTACAGCCGTATGTTCGTTGATGGTATAAAATTTACATACTTCATAATGTCGTGAGGTTACCAAGCTGGGAGGGTTGTTCTCTGCACCGTCCACTATCCCTTGTTGCAAGGCGGTATAAAGCTCTCCCCAAGAAACCGGCGTAGGCGATCCGCCAAAGCTTTTGACCATTTGGATCGCTGTTGGGCTTTCCATGGTTCTTATTTTCATTCCTGAAAGATCGGAGGGGTGATTGATGGGTTTGTTTTTAGTGTAAAAGCTTCTTTTCCCTGCATCGTAAAAGCACAAGCCTTTAAACCAGAATTGCTCTCCCTCATTCAATAAAGATTTACCTATGGGGCCGCTGAGAACCCTTTGCCGATGTTCATCGTCGCGAAAGATGTAGGGCTGGCTTAACACCTGGAGTTTGGGAGCAAAGCTTTCCACCACTGCGGTAGATACCTTGGTCATCCCTACGCTGCCGATTTGGAGGAGTTCCATCAGCTCACGTTCGGTGCCGAGCTGCTGGTTGGGATAGACTTGTACCACCATTTCTCCACCGGATTTCTCCTCCACCCTTTCGGCTAAGAAAACCATTGCTTCATGAACGGGGTGACTGGTGTCGAGGCCATGACCAAGCTTGATATACCTTACTCCCCCTGGCCCTTCACAAGATAGGCAAAGCGACAGAAGAAATATTGCCGGCCACAATTTGAAAAAAGTAGACCATTTAGGTTTATTGCTAATTGACATTATAATTGGGTTTAACTTTTATTCTTGATCTCCTGAACCAGTGCCAGGGCCTTGCTGATTTCCTGTTCCAGTGTAAGGTAATCTTTGTTCTGGATCCACTCTTTTTTGAACAATTGGGAACCCATGCCGACGCAGACGACCCCGGCCTTAAACCATGCTTCCAAATTTTGTTGGGTAGGTTCTACTCCTCCGGTTGGCATCATAGGGACTTGGGGGAACACAGCTTTCACTGAAGAAATAAACGCTGGTCCCAACACATTCCCCGGAAAGGCTTTGATTATTTGCGCCCCCAGTTCCTTGGCATTGAAGATTTCGGTAACGGTACCGCAACCGGGGATCCACAGGACTTGTTGTGAATTGCAATAAACCCCAATAGTAGGAATAAATGCTGGAGAAACAATAAAATGGGCCCCTGCATGGAGGAATTTCTTCGCATCCTCATCCGTAAAAATGGTACCTATGCCCAAGATCAGATCATGATATTCCTGCGCGTGTACCGATAGCTGTTCAAAAACCTCAAGGGCATTTTCACCTCTGTTGGTGAACTCAAAAACCCTGACTCCGGCCCGGTAGGAGGCGTCTAGAACATTTTTTGCCGTTTCGATATCGGTATGGTTAAATACAGGAACCAATCCTGTAGTCTTCATCACCGTCAAAATTTGTTGATCACTAAATTTCATATGCTTTTATCTTAACAATTTTCCAACATTTTCTCCCTTGACCAGATGGTCGACCTCTTCCACCGACACAAAATTCTCATCGCCTGGAATAGAGTGTTTCAATACCGAAGAAGCCACCGCATATTCCAGTGCATCTTGATCTCCCCTGTTTAACAGGCCATAGATCAATCCAGCCATAAAGGCATCCCCTCCCCCAACCCGGTCAATGATATCATGCATCTCATAGGTTTTTGAATGTAACAGTTCTTTCCCGTCCCACAGCACTGCCGACAGGTTGTTATGGGAGGAACTGACAGCATCTCTTTGGGTGGTAGAAATACGTTTGATGGTGGGGTATTTTTCCTGGACCCTCCTGCAAGCTTGGATATAATCCTTTTCTTGTATATCTAGGCAATTTTCGAAATCCGTCAGACCGGCAATGATTACATCGGTGTTTCGGATCAATTCAGGCATTACGTCTACCGGGGATTTCCCATACTGCCAAAGATTCCTCCGATAGTTGATGTCGCCACTGATCATTACCCCATGCTTCCGTGCGGCTTCCACCGCATCCAGGCACAACAATGCTGCTGAAGCAGAGATCGCTGGGGTAATGCCTGTCCAGTGAAACCAATCCGCCCCCTCGAAGACAGCATCCCAATCCACCAAAGAAGAATCAAAAAGGGAAAATGCCGAATTGAAGCGGTCATAGATGACCTTGGAGGATCTTTGCATAGCCCCTTTCTCGAGGAAATATGTCCCCATCCTTCCTTCAGTAAAAAATATAAAAGAGGTATCAATACCAGAGGCCCGGAGATAGCTGAGGGCAGCTTTGCCGAGGTCATGATTTGGGAAGGCAGAGATATGAGCCACAGAAAAACCCCAATTTGACAATGATCCCGCTACATTGGCTTCTGCGCCTCCAAACACCATATGGTAGTCCTTGGCCTGCGTGAACCTTTCATGCGACTTGGTCGAGAACCTCATCATTACTTCACCGAGAGTAATAATCCTTTTCTGCTTCAACTTTTGTGGATTAATTTGGGGTTTTTATTTTCAATTGCCCAAAACTAACCTAGATTTGAAAAATAAACAGTAATTTCATCAATATCTTTTGTAATAATTTCTTCAATGCAATCGATTGCTTCGTCTATCCTATTATATTAATGTTACATACTATTTTAAAAATTCATCCTAAAGACAATGTTTTGGTTGCCCTTACCGATTTGCGGGCTGGAGAACGGGTTGTCTATCAAGGAAACGAGATGATTTTAACCCGGGATGTGCCCGCCAAACACAAGTTTGCTGAAGAGGAGCTCCATAAGGATCAGGAAATCTTTATGTATGGGATAGTTGTGGCGAAGGCGTTGTATGAAATAGCCAAAGGCGAGGTGCTCACCACCCAGAATATCGCGCATAAAACCGCCGAGTACACCGGGAAACGCCAAGATTTTCACTGGCAGGCACCCAATGTGGACAAATGGCGGCATAGAACATTTCAGGGTTACCACCGGACGGACGGCCAGGTCGGCACGGCCAATTATTGGATAGTTGTCCCCCTTGTTTTCTGTGAAAACAGAAACGTAGAAGTCATCAAGCAGGCCTTTGTGGAAGAGCTGGGTTTTGAAAAACCCAACCCATTCAAAGCTTACGTACAACAGATGAGCGCGCTTTATGCCAAAGGCGAAAAAGATAAAATCCAATCTCTCACCATAGAAACTGCAGAACAAGGACGGGAGAAGAGGATCTTCCCAAATGTTGATGGAATCAAATTCCTTACCCACCAGGGAGGATGTGGCGGAACACGCCAAGACTCAGAAGCCTTGTGCGCACTGATTGCAGGATATATCAACAACCCTAACGTTGCCGGTGCCACAATTCTTAGCCTGGGCTGTCAAAACGCCCAACCTTCCATACTTAAGGAAAAGCTTAACCACATTGATCCGAACTTCAGTAAGCCGGTTATTATTCTCGAACAACAAAAAGAGGGTACAGAACTTTCGCTTCTTACCACCGCCATCCAAAAGACTTTTCTTGCACTTGCCGATGCCGATCAATTAAGAAGGGCTCCTGCGCCTTTGAGCAAACTGACCATCGGATTGGAATGTGGCGGATCAGACGGCTTTTCCGGTATTTCAGCCAACCCTGCGGTGGGCCATGTTTCTGATTTGGTGGTAGCCTTGGGCGGCAAAACCATCCTTTCCGAATTCCCCGAACTTTGTGGTGTTGAACAGGAACTGATTAACCGCTGCGTCACGGATGAAGCGGCAGAAAGATTTGTGAAGTTGATGCGCGCCTACTCCGCATCCGCCGAAGCCGTAGGTTCTGGGTTTGATATGAACCCCAGTCCTGGAAACATCAAAGATGGACTAATCACGGATGCCATCAAATCGGCGGGGGCCGCCAAAAAGGGAGGAACCTCTCCTATTGTGGATATTTTGGATTACACCGAAATAGCAACAGAACCGGGTCTTAATTTGCTGTGTACCCCCGGAAACGATGTGGAAAGCACCACAGCAATGGCCGCTTCAGGATGCAACGTGATGCTTTTCACGACCGGATTAGGAACTCCGACCGGCAATCCGGTAACGCCCGTCATCAAAGTTTCTTCCAATAATAAACTTTCAGAAAAAATGCCGGACATAATTGATGTTAATACCGGAAGCATAATTTCGGGAGAAAAAACCATTCCCGAAGTGGGAGAAGAAATGCTCGATTTTATCATCGAAGTTGCCAGCGGAAATATCGTCCCAAAGGCAGTCCGGCTTAATCAGGATGATTTTATACCTTGGAAAAGAGGAGTATCTCTTTAGATTTTTAATATGCTAACTAAGTAAATATGACCAACCAATTTTCAGTCACTAACAAAAATATCATTCTAAGTGGCGCAACAGGTGTTTTAGGAAAAGCCATTGCTTCTCATCTTGCCCAGGAAGGGGCCAACATAATCATTTTGGGTAGAAATGCTTCCAAAGTTGACGCTTTAGTCAAAGAGATCAAAGAAAAAAACGGGTCGGCTTATGCAGCAATAGCTGATGTCACCGATGAAGCCGCATTGGAAGGGCTGAGAACGGAATTATCAAAGCAGTTCAGCCATATTGATGTGTTGATCAATGCAGCCGGAGGGAACATGCCCGGGGCCATAGTCACTCCGGACCAAACCATTGCGGACTTATCCGGTGAGGATGTCAAGAAGATCATGGATCTGAATTATTTAGGGACTTTCCTGCCCATCAAGACGTTTCTCCCCCTGCTGAATTCCGGCAACCCAGCCAGTATTATCAATATTTCCTCCATGGCAGCCAGCAGGCCGATGACTCGTGTGATGGGTTATGCCTCAGCTAAAGCCGCTGTGGACAATCTGACTAAGTGGCTCTCTGTAGAGTTCAGTAAAAAATTCGGATCCCATCTTCGGGTCAATGCAGTAGCTCCGGGCTTTTTCCTGACCGAACAGAACCGTCAGCTTCTCACACAGGAAGATGGAAGCCTCACCTCTAGGGGCAACCAGATCATTGACCACACTCCAATGGCTAGGTTTGGTGATCCCGAAGATCTTTTCGGGACGATACAGTGGCTTTGCAGTGATGCCTCAAAGTTTGTTACAGGAACCACCATCGCAGTAGATGGCGGCTTTAGCGCATATTCAGGAGTATGATGAACGATATGATAAAGATGGAGCCTACCATGAGATGGTACGGGCCTAATGATCCAGTTAGTCTGGCAGATATCCGACAATCTGGCGCTACCGGTATCGTCACAGCCCTGCA
Source organism: Cyclobacteriaceae bacterium (assembly GCA_035307285.1). Taxonomy (GTDB): domain Bacteria; phylum Bacteroidota; class Bacteroidia; order Cytophagales; family Cyclobacteriaceae; genus DATGMS01. The sequence continues at coordinate 8,478 of DATGMS010000058.1, read as the reverse complement.
CCACCTCCCAAACGGGGTTGTTTGGCCTAAAGAAGAAATAAGAGCCCGAAAGGAGATCATAGAAGCCGCAGGTCTTACCTGGTCTGTGGTGGAAAGCATCCCTGTTCACGAAAACATCAAAACACGGAGCGGTAATTATGAAGAATACATTCGGAATTACCAAAGCAGCATTAGAAACCTTGCTGCTGAAGGAGTCTTTACCGTTTGCTACAACTTCATGCCGGTCTTGGACTGGACAAGGACGGATCTTGGATATGAACTCCCAAACGGCGCCAAGGCGCTGAGATTTGAAATGCGGGCTTTAGCTGCTTTCGACTTGTACATTCTAAAAAGACCGGGTGCGGAATTTTCTTATCCTGAGCATATCCGGCAAAAAGCGTCGGGATATTATAAAGATTTAGACAATGGGGAAAAGCAAAAGCTAACCAATACCATCATCGCCGGCCTTCCTGGAGCAGAGGAGGGCTATTCACTATTGGCATTTCAGGAGATCCTGGATACCTATAAGGGAATTGATGAAAAGATACTTGCTGCTAACCTCCGCATGTTTTTGGATGCAATAATACCCGTGGCGGAAGAAAACGGCGTCTCGATGGCCATCCATCCCGATGATCCGCCATTCCCTATATTCGGTCTCCCACGCGTGGTCAGTACCTCAGCCCATTATGAGAGAATAATGAAGGATAACAATAGTCCCAATAATGGCTTTGCCTTCTGTACCGGGTCACTTGGTGTAAGGGCTGACAACAACCTGCCGGAGATGATCAGAAAATGGGGAGACCACATCCATTTTATCCATTTAAGAAGTACAGAACGTGATGAGGAGGGTAATTTCCATGAAGCCAACCACCTTGAAGGCGACGTTCCTATGGCTGAAGTAGTGGAAGAGATTCTTAAATTACAGCAAAGAAGGAAAAAATCCCTTCCCATGCGGCCTGACCATGGACACCAGATGCTGGATGACCTAAAAAAAACCACCAATCCAGGTTATTCCGCCATAGGGAGATTAAAAGGCCTTGCTGAGCTGAGGGGGCTCGAAGTAGGAATTTTAAGAGAAATACGATCGTAAATAAAAATAACCAGATGAAGAAAATCTATGTTAAATTGATGAATGCAGCCCTATTGGCGGCATTTATCGGCTGTTCCAGCCCTACTGATAGTGACGATGGCTGGGTTGATCTGATTGATGGCAATACTTTAAACGGATGGACCCGGGTATCCGGTGCAGCAGAATTCACCATTGAAGACGGTGTCATCATCGGATCGGCAGTGGCCAATACGCCGAATACTTTCTTGATCAGCGATCAGCAGTATGAGGATTTTATCCTGGAACTGGAAATCAAAGTAGACCATGAGTCGAGTAATTCCGGCGTAATGGTGCGAGGTCAATATGACCCCGACGGAGGAGAGGGACAAGGTAGGGTGTATGGATATCAAGTCGAACTGGACCCTCTGGAAAGAGCTTGGTCAGGCGGCATATATGACGAAGCTAGGAGAGGCTGGCTCTATCCCCTTACGTTAAATCCAGAAGCAAGAAGCGCCTTCAAGGAAGGAGAGTTCAACGCATACCGCATAGAAGCAATCGGCAACGAAATCAAAACCTGGCTTAATGGACAAGAAGTCGCCTACTTGGTAGATGATATGGATTCCAAGGGTATGATTGGCCTTCAGGTACATAGCATACGGAATCCGGAAGATGCCGGTCATAAGACTTATTTTAGGAACGTCCGTATCCAAACGGAGAACCTTGAGCCTACTCCTTTCAAAAAGGATGTCTACGTGGTAAATAACCTGGACAACCAACTGACCGACTATGAAAAGGAAAATGGCTGGAAGCTTCTATTTGACGGTAAGGGCAATGATGGTTGGAGAAGCGCAAAATCAGAAAAATTTCCGGAAACCGGCTGGACGGTTAGTGATGGCGTTCTTAGTATAGCGGCTTCAGACGGTGGTGAATCCACCAATGCAGGTGATATTGTGACTATGGATAAATACAGTGCATTTGATTTAGCTTTTGATTTTAAATTGACCGAAGGTGCCAACAGCGGCGTTAAGTATTTTGTCACCCTGTCGGAAAACACCCAAGGATCGGCAATTGGATTAGAATATCAGATTCTCGATGATGAGAAGCATCCTGACGCCAAGATGGGCATAGACGGCAACCGGACTTTGGCTTCCCTTTACGACTTGATTACCGCTGAAAAACAACCCAGGTTTATGAAACCCATCGGCGAATGGAACAAGGGGCGGGTAGTGGTTTATCCCGATAATAAGGTAGAGCATTACCTTAACGGTGTAAAAGTACTTGAATACGAAAGAGGATCAGAAGAATACCTGCAACTGGTAGCAGGAAGTAAATACAAAGACTGGGAGAATTTTGGTGAGGCCGAAGAAGGCCATATTCTCCTTCAGGATCATGGGGATAATGTAAGCTTCAAAAGCATCAAAATAAAAGAGCTAAATTAATAGCATACAGTTGTCTAACCTGAAATTAGGACATAATCAGATGAAAAAAATAGACCCAATGAGAAGGGATTTTATCAAAAAATCCCTTCTAACCACTGCAGGACTTTCCACTTTGGGGGCTGTAGGCTTTTCGGCCAAGAGTTACGGCCAGATCCTGGGGGCCAACGACCGGCTAAACATTGCCATTGCGGGACTAGGCCGAAGACTGGGAGCCTTTTATGCTCCGATAGGAAGAAAAGAAAGCAACGTGAATCTGCTTTATTTGTGTGACGTGATGAAATCACAAAGGGAAAAGGCAGCAAAGAGTTTTGAAAAGCACATCGACCATCGCCCCAAGCTTGAAAACAGTATTCTGAAGGTGATAGAGGACCCTGAGGTAGATGCCATTATCAATGCGACACCGGACCATTGGCATGCGCCGGGCACATGGCTGGCGGTAGAGGGCGGTAAACATGTTTTCGTAGAAAAACCTTGTAGCCACAACCCCAGAGAAGGCGAACTGTTGGTAGAATACCAAAAAAAATACAACAAGGTGATCCAGATGGGCAACCAACAGAGATCTTCGCTTCATAGCATTGAAATCATCAACGAGATCCATAAAGGGATCATAGGAAACGCCTATTTAGCCAAAGCCTTTTATACCAGTGCAAGAGGAGAGGTTCCTGTACCTGTTAAAGCCGCTCCACCCGAGGGCTTAGACTGGGATCTTTTCCAGGGACCATCGCCCCGAAAGGAATACATGCATGATACTTGGAACTACAATTGGCACTGGTACGGCTGGGACTTTGGCACCGCTGAATCCGGCAATAACGCCACGCATGAGTTGGATGTGGCCAGATGGGCATTGCAGACTGACTTCCCCAATAAAGTAATTGTGGATGCAGAAAAATATCATTGGCCAAATGACGGCTGGACGATGTATGATACCATGGATGCCACATTTAAATTTGACGAGGGTAAAACCATCCAGTGGGATGGGAAAAGCAGAAACGGTCAGCCTACTTATGGTTCCGACCGTGGCACAGTGATCTACGGGACCGAAGGTTCAGTGTATATCGATAGAGGCCAATATAAGTTATTTGACCGTGGAGGCAAAATGATCCGAGACAGCAAGGCTGAGGGAAATGAGGGAAGTACCAACCTTGGGGGTGGCGGAGATATGTCTACCATGCATGTAGTCAACTTCTTTGAAGCCATCCGAGGCAAAGAGAAGCAGAATTCCCCGATAGAGGAAGGGGCAAAAAGCACGTTGTTATGCCATTTGGCGAATATCGCTTCGAGAACCGGGGAAGTATTGGAATGTGATTCTTCCAACGGACATATTACCAACAGCAAGAAGGCGAAGAAGCTTTGGTCCCGAGAGTACGAAAAAGGATGGGAGCCTAAAATTTAATTCAAATCAATCAACAATAAACCCGTTAATCATGGACAAACTAGATCATTCTAGAAGGGAATTTATCAAGAAATCGGTACTCACTACCGCGGGCCTTTCCACTTTGGGAGCAGTTGGCTTTTCTGCGAAGAGTTACGGAAGGATCATTGGGGCTAATGATAAAGTAAATGTAGGAATTGTAGGCTTTTCCAGCCGTTGCAGGTCCTCTCTTATTCCTTCCATGCTGGACCACAATAAAGAACTGAACTTTGAGTTTACGGCAGTTTCGGACATCTGGAACAGGAGAAGGGATGAAGCGGTGGCTTATGTCAAAGAAAAGGCGGGTAATACCATTGCTACTGCGAGAAATAACGAGGAGCTCTATGACCGAAAAGATGTCGATGCGGTCATCATCAGCACGGCAGATTTCCAACATGCCCTTATGTGCAAGGAAGCTGTGGAAGCTGGCAGAGATGTCTATGTAGAGAAACCCTTTGCCGAAACCATGGAAGACAACCGCGCCGCAAGGGAAGCGGTGGAAAGGACCGGCAAAATTGTCCAAGTGGGTTCCCAAAGAAGAAGTGCCCCCAATTACCACGCAGCCAACGACTATATCCGCTCCGGAAAATTCGGGGACATCGTCATGGTGGAAATGAACTGGAATGTCAACCAGCCCGGCAGGTGGAGATTGCCGCAATTGACAAAGGAAATTAGAGAGCAGGATACTGATTGGAAGAGATTCCTTATGAACCGGCCGTACGAAGCATGGGATCCCAGAAAATATTTGGAGTACCGTTTGTTCTGGCCTTACTCTTCAGGCATCCCCGGTCAATGGATGGCTCACCAGATCGATACCGTGCATTGGTTTACAGGTTATGATCACCCTAGGAGCGTGGCTGCCAACGGAGGCATCTATCTTTGGAAGGATGGCAGGGAAAACCACGATACGATGACGGCTGTATTTGATTATGGCCCTTCTGACGACAAAGAAAAAGGTTTTCAGGTAGTTTATTCTTCGAGATTCACCAATTCTGCAGGTGGGACTAAAGAAGTTTACTTCTCCAATGGAGGCGAACTCAATCTGGACACCAATAAAGTCACGCCAACGGGAGGCTTGAGTGAAAATCAGGCCAAGGCCATGGGGATGAAAGCCAATCTGTTGCCGGAAATTTCCTTGGCGGAGGTTGCCAAAATGGAAACCGGAGCCAATACAGGAGCGGATCCCATGACTTCGTTACATATGAGAAACTGGATGGAATGCATCAGGAGCAGGGAACAACCCAACGCCAACGTCATGGCAGGATATAACCATTCCATTGCCAACATCATGACCACCGCCGCACTCAGGACAGGCAAGTTCGTTACCTTTGATGAGCAGAGGCAGGAAGTCTTGGCTGGAGGAGAAGTCTTCAAATACTAGAAGCCAAAGCGAATTCTAAGTTGGATTATGAATGACTATAAGCAGCTTTATGAAGCCCGGAGACGCATTCGTGTTTTCGGGCCTTTACTATAATTCTTCCCATCCATTATCCTTTATCCATCCCTTATGACCTCCTACAAAACCTTATTCTGGGCTATTTCACTCCTATCACTGCCCATTCTTTTTGCCTGCAACCAAGCGGCTAAAACATCAGAAGCTGCTTCCTTACCTGAAATTAATGTTCAGGATACCGGGGTCGAATTGATCCGCAATGATGCTGAGAGGAAGGTCGATGTACTAATTGATGGTGAGCATTTCACGTCCTACATCTATCCAGAAACCATAGCCAAACCGGTCCTTTACCCCATCAAGAGCGCTAATGGATCACTCATCACGCGTGGATTTCCTTTGGAAAGCAGGCCCGGAGAACGGATTGACCATCCCCACCACATCGGTCTTTGGCTGAATTATGGCGATGTAAACGGGCTGGATTTTTGGAACAATTCAGAGGCTATAGCAGCCGATAAAAAAGACAAATACGGTTCTATTGTCCATAGCGACATCCTTCTGGCCGAAAACGGCGATGGAGAAGGGCAATTGGTAGTAACGGCGGATTGGATAGACAGCAACCAAAACATCCTGCTCAAGGAAGAAACTACCTTTGTCTTTCAGAAGGGCAATAACAAACGAATCATCGATCGCACCACCAAACTTACCGCCCAAGGGCGAAATGTTTCTTTAAAAGACAACAAAGAAGGCATGTTGGGCTTACGGGTGGCACGGGAGCTGGAGCATCCCTCTGATAAAGCAGAAAAATTCACGGATGCCAATGGTCTACCTACGGAAGTTCCTTCGCTGAACAATGAAGGGGTGACGGGCCTATACAAGGGAAGTAACGGGATGACGGGGGATGATGTCTGGGGAACAAGAGGAGAATGGATGAACCTGTCCGGAGAAATTAATGGCGAGAAAATATCGGTTGCCATTTTGGACCATCCCGACAACGTAGGTTATCCCACGTACTGGCATGCGAGAGGTTATGGACTTTATGCGGCCAATCCATTGGGACAAAGGGCGCTAAGTGATGGTAAAGAAGAGCTAAACTTCCAATTGAAGGCTGGGCAATCGACAACTTTCAACTATCGCATCATTATATATTCGGGAATAGAGGTGAATGATGAGCAGATAAACACGGACTTTAAGGAGTTTTCCGGCCTTTAGGATGCTATGGCTCCTCCTACATGCCAAGGGGCCAGAATGTCACGTTACCTCTATGCTCCTCTGTTCTGATTTAAGGTGATCTAAAGGAAAATTCGAAGGAAGTTTCGGTTAAAGTAGTCTTTAATGGAGGTGTTTTTGTATTTTTATAGGGGCAAACGCCTCTGCACCTTTACCAAGCCCGCAGGTAATATATTGTCCTTCGGTTTTTTTAACGCTTTCAACAATAAAAATAAAGAATTAGTTAATGGAAATTACGGTTGAACTTGTCTTATTAGGTATATCTATTTTATTTTTTCTAAGTATACTGGCCGGCAAAGCCGGGTATAAATTTGGGGTGCCCGCCTTGTTGCTGTTTTTGACGGTAGGCATGTTGAGTGGCAGTGACGGCTTGGGAGTTCAATTTGAAAATTTGGCAGTGGCCCAAGCCATAGGAACTATCGCTTTGTGTATTATCCTTTTTTCAGGTGGTATGGATACCAAATTGGAAGAGATAAAACCGATTGCGGTTCAAGGTATCATACTAGCTACTTTTGGGGTGTTATTGACCGCTATTGTTACCGGATTTATTATTTGGTGGATACTCGGAATGACTCATGAAGCATTAGGAATAAGCCTACTTACCTCGATGTTATTGGCATCCACCATGGCTTCTACCGATTCAGCTTCTGTTTTTTCAATTCTTCGCTCCAAAGGATTGAACCTGAAAAATAACCTGAAGCCAATGCTAGAATTGGAGAGTGGAAGTAACGATCCCATGGCTTATATTCTTACTGTCACCTTCATTGACCTCATTATGATGGACAGTATGCCTAATTACTGGATGGCGGGGGGGACCTTATTGATGCAGCTGATGATAGGAGCAATGGCGGGATATTTCTTCGGGAAGTTGGCGATTCGCCTAATAAACAAGCTGCAGGTTGACAACAGTGCCTTATATCCGATCTTGGTGCTCACCTGCTGCATTTTCATATTTTCCTTCACCTACTTCTTACAAGGCAACGGGTTTTTAGCGGTATATATCAGTGGATTGGTGATAGGAAATGCCCGCTTCGTCCATAAACGTTCAACGCTGAACTTTTTTGACGGTTTGGCTTGGTTAAGTCAACTGCTGATGTTCCTCACCCTTGGTTTATTAGTGAATCCCGGTGAATTGGTGCATGTTATCGTGCCAGGATCGATCATCAGTGTTGCCATGATTTTATTTTCACGGCCTATTAGTGTGTTTGCTAGTCTTCTTCCCTTTACCAAAATGGGGAATAAGGACAAGCTCTTTATCTCATGGGTAGGGTTGAGGGGTGCTGTACCCATTATTTTTGCCATTCTCCCCCTTGCGGCGGGGGTGCCCCACGCGAGGTTTATGTTCAATATCGTTTTCTTCTGCACCTTGGTATCTTTGATTGTACAGGGCACCTCCCTCTCAAGAGTTGCTGTCTGGCTAGGTTTGGCAGACAAACCCAGTGAGTTGAAGAAACTTGAGGAGTTTGACATGGAGTTCTCGGATGAGATCAAATCCGTCACCACCGAAATCACCATTACCTCTCAAGCATTAAGAGGGGGATCCTATTTGATGAACTTGCCCTTACCTGACAAGACCCTGGCGGTTTTGGTGAAAAGAGATGGAATGTACTTCGTTCCTAAAGGAAAAACTGTTTTGCAGGAAAACGACAAAGTTTTGATCATCACCGACGACCAGCAGGCTTTACAGGAAACGTTAAGGAATATGAACCAGGTAGATCTAGCGGACTGATCCTGGGGAAGACTTATTAGAAACCTTGTGCAAAATTCTTAAAGTTAGGGTAGCAAATGACTCAGGATGGCATTTTGGACCCTGTAATATACACCAAGACTCACCCCGAGCCTGTTACAATCTTCCCGTCCAGCATCGTGAGCATTCTGTCCGCCATTTGCGCGAGCTCCTGATTGTGCGTAACGATCACGAAGGACTGTCCAAATTCATCTCTAAGCCTGAAAAACAGCTCATGGAGGGATTGCGCACTAT
>DATGMS010000057.1:0-9867 GCA_035307285.1 Cyclobacteriaceae bacterium | reverse complement strand
GTCACAGCTTAGCCCTTTTGTTCAATGACTATCTGAAATTGAAATACATCAAGCGTACCATTTTTTTAAGATTAATCAAAAAGTCAAATAAATTGTGACGGGAATTCAGGCTCAAATATTCCTGTAATAAAAGCTTAGATATGCCTTATTAACGTGTAACAACTTTTCCCCAAATTGTCTTGGAAAAGCCGCAAAATTCGTCTTTAATGGAGGGCTAAAAGGGCGATTGGAATCTGAAGAAAAAGAAACCGTTAATACACAATTAATGTCCGAGATAACCACTGCTATTCCTAACTTCAGGATCACACTTAATATCCGCCGAGGTATTATAAAATATCCCGAAAGCTATGGCTTTTTATAGCTGACAACCCTTGCATAAAGCGTGTCCGCCTCGGAGGGATCTTTGGAAAAAATCACCCAACCTTCCCTGGTGGACTGTTTTGGAGAGTAAGGAATTGTCAACATCGCAACCTCCATCTCCTCCCCATCCAGCTCTAGCACCATCTCGATCTGCACTTCCTCTGCGGTCTCCTGCCCATCGTTTTTGATCCTGATAAAGTAGCGATAGGGTGCATGCGGTGAAGGATCGTTGACATAGGTAACATCCAGATCAGGAGAGCCGGGTTTATATACAACAGTTTGATAAATCAGATAGCCTAAAATTCCAAGTATCAGCAAGACACTAACGGAAAAAACCGTCCATTCCAGCAGGTTCTTCTCATCCTCTTTATAAACATGTTCTTTTTCGTTGTCAGTCATCGCATTATTTAATTAAAAGGCGGCCGGCGGATGCACCTAAAGAGGCAAGCAATCCTAAGACAATGCATTGAGACGTTATGATCCATAATCCATTACCTCCAAAACCGACGAAATACCATAGTATAAAGGCACTGGCGATTAAAGCGGTTGAATAACTTAAGCAAGTTTCAAAAACAATGTCGTACAATTTAGGCTCGCCATTGGGTTTATCCGTGCCTTTAAAATCACTAAAATAACACACAACGGTGCTTAATAAAATGGAAACTAAAGCGATAAATAAGATATGGATAGGCTTTGCTTCCGCAGCAAGGAGCAACACTTCCTCTGTGGGAGCCACACTTCCGCCAACGATGACACTTCCACATAAAGCCAAAACCACAAGGGCAAATTTGGTTGAACGGCGTTTTTCTCCCCTTTTTACCGCTGTTGTATGCTGCTGATCTTCCTCCTCCGCAAGCTCATCCTCTTCCTTGGCGCTGTTCCCCAATTGCGCTGTTCCCACCGAAACCCCTATCGATACGAACATGGCTTCTGTGATGACTTTGCCCATGATTTCGTCAAGAGAGTTGTCCATCAACTGGATTCTGTTCAGCATAAGGAGAATTAAAAAGGACATAACCAGTCCTATTCCCATTTCCTCAAAAGAATCGATGACCACGTCCTTCCAAGAGGTGCCGGCGTGCATTCCGGCATAACGGTTGTAGCCCAATAGTAGCAGGAAGGTCGCCACCACCATGATCAACAGCTGGAAAGGTTGCGCCAAAAATCCCGCATACCAAACTTCCATCGTAAACAATAATGGGAAGCTAAACAGCAGCCCTCCTACTATACCTTGGGCATATTCCGCTATGGATTCAGCAATTGGTTTATTGTTACTCATAGTACTGATAAAATATCTTCAGCCGTCCGGGCGTTTTTAGATGAAATGTACTGTTATTTTGCAAGGATAGAAAGAGGGGATGCAACAAGCTCACCAGTTTTCCAAGAACGACTTCAAAATCTTTTGCTTTATATGGATCATTTTTTGTAATCAGTAGGGGAATTGTGAAGATCTGTTCATTTTTAAAAGCTTTAAATTATGACTCCAAATCAATTCACCAACCGAGCGGTCTGGGGTGATGCTGCTCTTTCGTCTTCTTACCCGATATTGCCTGGAGATCTAACAGTTGATGTTGCCATTGTAGGAGCAGGGATCACCGGCCTGAGCACCGCCTATCATCTTGCCAAAGCAGGCAAAAGCGTTATAATACTGGAACAATTTGAGGTAGGTAAGGGCACCACCGGATCCTCAACAGGAAATCTCTACGCCCCGATCGACGAGCGTCTGTTTTCCATTGGCTCTAAGCATAATGAAGAAACCATGCGCCACGTGGCCCAGTCAAGAATGGCAGCTATCAGGTTCATCGAAGATAGGGTGCAGGAATTCGGTATTGATTGCGATTTTCAGCGGGTTCCTTGGCACTTATTTACCACTCCAGCTACCAGTGGTGAAAGCGCTCAAGTGACAAAAGAAAAGGAGGCCGCAGTAACAGCCGGACTTATGGTAAATGAATCTCTCCAAGTTGGTTTTCCCTTTTCAGTAGATGCTTTTCTAACTCTTGATCATCAGGCGCAATTTAATCCATTGAAGTATATCCAGCAATTTGCAGCGGCCATTGCATCGGATCGTTGTAGGATTTTTGAACATTCCCAGGTTACTTTTGTGGAGGACGGTTCCCCGTGTAAAGTCCATACCGAACACGGCATTGTCACTGCAGATAAAGTCGTTATGGCCACCCATTCACCAAAAGGAATATATGGTGTCCACACCGCCATGGAGCCCCACAGGGAATTTGCCTTGGCGGCAAGGCTGAGATCAGAACTACCTGCCCCGGGGATATATTGGCATGTACAATCCAGCCAACAATATTCTATCAGGCCTTATAGAGGTGAAAATGAAAATTATCTCTTGGTGTTGGGGGAATCGCATAAGGTGGGGACGAAGACCAATACGGACGAGCTGATCGAAAATATAGAAGCCTATCTTCGCTCCCATTTCGAAGTCGAGGAAATTAAGTATATATGGGCGGCTCAAAATTATAAACCAGCGGACAATCTTCCCTACATCGGTACCAGTCCAATGGAGAAAAACACCTATATCGCCACGGGATTTGCGGCAGACGGACTGACCTATGGCACCTTGGCCGGAATGGTTATCAGTGATGGCATCTTGGGAAAAGAAAACCAGTACGCAGAAATGTATAGTCCAAAGAGATTCACTCCAGTTGCTTCGGCATTGCAGTTTGCTAAAGTGAACATCTCCACTGCCGGACATTTGTTAAAGGATTACCTGTTCTATAATAAGGCTGAAGAACTAAGTGAAATAAAATCAGGGGAAGGCAAAACCTTACGCATAGACGGAGAACATCTTGCTGCATTCCGTGATAAAGAAGGGAAGATGCATGTGGTCTCGGGAATCTGTACCCACATGGGATGTGTTGTGCACTTCAACAATTCCGAACAAAGTTGGGATTGTCCCTGTCACGGAAGCCGGTTTTCGGTGGATGGGAAGGTTCTCGAAGGGCCGGCCTATACTGACTTGTCCAAACCTAAGAATTCTCATTCATAATCGAGGTACTATTCATCCACATACTTTCCGTGGTCCGGAATGGCGAGTCTATCAAAGTCTTCTACGAGCTTTTTAAGCCCTTCGTGAAGTGCCTCGCCTTCCATCGCGTTTCCATGTCCCGGGATGACCAGGGAAGGCTGTAGCAGTTCCAGGTTTCTAACGGATTCCCAGGCTGCCGTCCAATCTGTGGTGAGATATCTTGGAGGGCCGTTGACTTCTTCCTTTTGCACCAAAACTTTATAGAGAGAATCTTGCCTCACCGTAATTAAAGCATCCCCAGAGATCATACACCTGTCCGATCCGCGATAAAAGGAAACATGGCCAGGAGAATGGCCTACCGACGGCACCCATACCCATCCCGGCATATGTGGGATGGTATGGTCAGTTGGAAGTGGATGTAGATGCCTTGATATGTCAATGGGTTCTGTAGGGTAAATAAAGGATACCTTAGCCAAAAGTCCACCTTCTACCGTAGGATCCGGTGCAGGGTAAGGTTTTTCTCCGATTAGAAATGGGAATTCATTGGGGTGGGCATAAACGGGAACGTTCCATTCTTCTATTAAATCGATAAGTCCACCCACGTGATCAAAATGCCCATGAGTCAGAATTATAGCTGATGGCTTGTTGTTTTTTCCAAAACGCTCTTGTGCTACAGCTATTAATTCTTTGCCTGATTTGGGCATCCCCGCATCCACCATCACCCACTCTCCGTCATCCGGATCGCCGATCATGACGATGTTGACGATTTGATTGGTATAGTAGAAAACATCCTTTTTAACTTCTCTGCCTTTACCGCTTGAAATTGAAGTCATCGGGATGTATTTTTCATCATCAGCTTTTCGCATGTCATTTTTCATAATTTGAAGATACTATTGTGATATTCCTTCTAATATTAAGCCAATAAAAAAGCTTGCCAACAATATTTAACTGTGTGTTTTCTCCGCGACACCTTATAAAGGGAAAAATGAATATCGAATTTTTATAGCTAATTTCTAAAGGCGGATGGGGGGCTTTCGTAAACAAACTGTGGCATTTTAGATACGGGACGCTTCATTGTTTGGGTTAATAGCGGGAAAAATGCTTGGATTACTAAATGCCTCATGGTGGTACAAGTATTGGTCAGGAAAACCATAGATCTTGACTCTATTAACCTATAACTTATGAAAATTATAGACAGAAAAACGCACGGCTATTTGGATTATCTTGTAGGCTTATTGCTGATAGTTTCGCCTTGGTTATTCGGTTTTTATGAAGGAGGAAGTGAAAGCTGGGTCCCCATCTTATTGGGGATAGGTACGATAATTTACAGCATGATTACCGACTATGAGCTCGGAATTACTGGGGTTATCCCTATGAAAGCCCATTTGACCATCGATCTGATTTCGGGAATTTTCTTGGCGGCATCTCCGTGGCTTTTTGGATTTTCGGATAGGATCTTTTGGCCGCACCTAGTGGTGGGTATTATCGAAATTCTGGTTACCCTTATGACCGATCCCGGGTCCCAATATCTCGGCAAAGCCAGCGATTTACAGAAATCCTAAGAGGGAATAGAAGTCCGGGCGTTAAAAAAAAATAGCACTAGCCCATTCGCTAAAATGGGCTAGTGCTATTTAAATTTATAGATCCAGATTTAGGACATTTTTTTAAACAATAAGGTAGAGTTATGTCCTCCAAATCCAAAGGCGTTGCTCATGGCAACATTTACTGTTTTTTCTTTTGCCTCGTTGACTACGATCTGAATCCCTGCTGGAATGGCTGGATCCAGGGTCTCAATATTGATGGTGGCAGGGATGATGCTTTCGTTAATGGACTGGATGGCGAGAATCGCCTCAATGGCCCCAGCGGCACCTAGCAAATGGCCGGTCATGGACTTGGTTGAGCTGACCCAAAGGTTTTGTGATCCCTTGAAAACCTGATTAACCGCATTTAATTCGCTGATATCCCCGACAGGAGTGGAAGTAGCGTGGAGATTCAGATAATCCACCTCCGAGATATTTAAGTTAGCTTCCTCAAGCGCAAATTCCATGGCCTTAGAGGCTCCTACACCTTCTGGGTGTGGCGAAGTGATGTGGTACGCATCTGCTGTCATCCCTGCACCGACCAGTTCGGCGTAAATTTTAGCGCCTCTTTTTTTCGCATGCTCATACTCCTCCAATATCAAAGCGCCGGCACCTTCGCCCATAACGAAGCCGTCACGATTTTCATCAAATGGTCGGCTGGCGGTAAGCGGGTCGTCATTTCTGCCGGACATTGCCTTCATAGCAGAAAAACCACCTATAGAAACCGGAGTGATGCCTGCTTCCGATCCCCCGGTCACAAATACTTTAGCTTTACCTAAACGAATATAATTAAATGCATCCATGATGGCAGTGTTCGAAGAAGCACAGGCTGAAACAGACGCATAATTAATTCCTCGAAGCCCATATTTCATCGAAATCATCCCGGGTGCTAAATTGATGATTAGTTTGGGGACAAAAAATGGACTGATGCGGGGCACATAATCCCCTTTCACATAATTTTCCACCTCAGTTTCAAAAGTCTGCATTCCCCCTTGGCCTACTCCCCATATCACACCAATATCAAAAGGGTCCATGGTAGATACGTCCAAGCCGGAGTCTTCCATGGCCTGTGAAGCACTATACAGCGCATATTGCGTAAAAAGATCTGTTCGTTTGATTTCGTTTCTGTCCAGGTATCTCGAAGGTTCAAAATCAACTATCTCGCAGGCGATCTGCGTCCTGAACTGGGAAGCATCGAATTTGCTTATCTTTCCTGCGCTGCTTTTTCCCTGGATGGCATTGTTCCAAAAGTCAGTCACATCGTTTCCTAATGGATTAACCGTGCCCATTCCTGTTATAACTACTCTCTTCATTTATTTTTGTTTTTGATTTCTATCCTGTACAAATTCAAATAGCCAGAAGCCCCTCAGCTTATTTTCTAACAAAATTATTTCATCTCCTTCATTTAAAAAGGCTGCTTTTTCGACTATAGAGAAGATAGGGAGTATCCTCACATGACACAAAGGTAATCTTCTCCTTCCATTAATTGTTAATTTCAGAAACAATCCCTATTCCATAAAGAAACAATCATTGATGATTTCGATAGCAAAAGAAGAAAAAGAAAAGGGACTAACGCTAAAAATCAGCTCGTTAGTCCCTTGTAGAGTAGGTGTTTTATCTTCCGTATTTTTTAGAACTTGTTTAATTAAAGCCCCTCGCTTGATGAGTTGACTTACTTTCCGGATGGATTGGAGCTTTCCAATACCTTCCCCACGCCACAAAGGAAGCCAACAGGCCCAATACAAGATTAAGTACCGAAGGTGCCACCTCCCCTCTGGATAAATGAAAGATGATGGCCAATACCATAATTACCGCCAAACCCAAAGCGGCAAGGGGGATGAGTATCGTTTTGATTTTTAACACACCGGGAACAACTAAGCCGATTCCTGCCAACACCTCCGAGATGCCAATGAACCTTATCAGTGCTTCAGGGTATTCGATTGCCATAGGCATTGTTGCAGCCAGCTCCTGCAAAGGCGTGGTAGCTTTGGGTAGCCCTGCCATGATGAACATTGCCGCTAGAATAACTTGGGATATCCATAAAGCAATGGTCCAGCCCTTTGAATTTGATTTTACTCTTTCCATTTTTATTGTGTTTAGTTTGATTGCCTGTTATTTCTTTTGGTGTAAATTTACAGGTTAACACTATATATTTGTAAGTACTATCATATTGTATAGTCCTATACTTTCTGATAGAATTAGGTGAACTACTATTGAGGCGGGTTATGGAAAGAGATAAATTAGACCATGCGGAATGTATGGGGACACTATTGCCGATCCGGGATGCCCTGGAGGTATTGAATGGGAAGTGGAAGCTGCCGATTATTGTGGCGCTGACCTTTGGGGAAAAGCGTTTTGGGGAAATTTCAAAGGAAGTTCAGGGTATTACGGATAGGATGCTGTCTAAGGAACTGAGGGATTTGGAAATAAACGGACTTGTAAAGCGGACAGTACATGATACCTATCCGATCAAGGTGACCTATGCCTTGACGGCACACAGTAAAACCCTCGAGGAGGTGATTGAATCTCTAAGGAAATGGGGTACCCTCCATAGGGGAAAAATTATGCATCAGGATTAAAAAAGGTTCCTTTTCTTGTTTCCGCAACTCGTCCGGATGACCTTGCCACAGCAATCCGGAGAGTTTATTCAGCTTTTAGCCTTACCACGAATTCTGTGCCTTCTCCGTAGTTACTCTTTACCATAATCTCACCACCTTCATTCTCAATGATTTTTTTCACTAGGAAAAGTCCGATTCCTGTCCCCTCTACCTTTTTCTCCAATCGGGAATAGGGTTTAAAAAGCAAATTGACCTTATCTTTGGAAATACCCAGCCCATTATCCTTCACGGAGATATGGACATGTCCGTCCACTCTCGTGCTGGAAAGGTGAATTTCCGGGGTTCTTTCAGGGGATCTGTATTTTATGGCGTTGCTCAAGAGATTGAAAATGATGCTCCGGAGATTTTTTCGGGAAAAACGTATTTCCGATTGTCTAATGTCCAAATGGATCTTTACCTGATCGTTAATGATTTTATCATTAAGTATTAATTTCACATCATTGATGATGTTTTCGAAGCTGAACGTCTCCCTCTCTGCTTGTTCCGGATTTTCCATCATTGAAAGATCGGATAGCTCATTGATGATGTTCCGCATTGAATGAACGGACTTCTGCAATAACTGCCCTATTTTTTGCTGTTCTAAATCGTTTTCCTGAAATGAAGAGGTTTCTAACAAATGGATCACCAATCCCTCGATATTAGCAAGGGGAGCCTTCAGGTCATGCGAGACGGAATAAATAAAAGTTTCGTGCGATGCGTTTAGTTTTTCGAGATCGTTTAAAGTTTTTATACGGTCTGTAATATCTACAAAAGTAATGATGACACCATTGTTCTTATTTTCCTTCTGTACGTAGTAAGGAAGAATGTTCATCTGAAACCAACGGAAATCAGTTGTCTGAATCTCTTTTTCCAAGATATCTCCGGTCCTAATCACCTCCTCGACATCGTCGAGAATAACAGTATCATTGATGTTGTCGACTAAATCCGCAAAAGGCTTTCCAAGGTCCTCGGGAGAAAAATTAAAGTGTTTCATTGCGGGAGGGGTGAATTTCCGCAGGTTCAACTTAGCATCTACAAAAAGTTGAGGAATAATGGTGTTCCTAAAGTAGTTTTCAAGTTCATCGTTAAGCTCTATCAGATCTTGTATTTGCTGATCTTTGTTGTTTATAGAATGACTCATTCTTCTAAGGTTGTTGTAAACAGAATGTTGTTCAATCAAAGTTTAAGGCAAGATAAAGGCCAAAAGGCGTTTATAAGAAAAAGCCCCAGACCCGCAATTATAGTTCACCAGTGTTGGGTAATTGTGGGCCAATTTGTGAACTTTTCCCAAAATTGTCAAGAAGAAAATAACCTGTTAAGATGAAAATCGACGGTGTATTTTGCTTTTCAAAAAGTTGTTAGCGGACATCCTTTAAGTTTATGGTGAATACAGACCCTTCTCCCGGCTTACTTTCTATAGCAATTTCCCCCCCTTCGTTCTCAATAATTTTTTTCACTAGATAGAGGCCTATTCCCGTTCCGTCCACCTTTTTTTCTAATCGTGAAAAGGGCACGAACAGAAGATCGATTTTGCCCTTGGCAATCCCAAGTCCGTTGTCCTCGACGGAAATTTGTACATGTCCCTCCACTCTTTCACTTTTGATTCTCACTAGCGGCTCTCTGTCTGGAGATCGATATTTTATAGCATTGCTTAGCAGGTTAAAAATAATGCTCCGGATGCTTTTTCGTGGAAATTGTACTTCCGGTTCTTTGATATCCAACTCGATTTTAACCCGTTCGTTAATGATTTGATCATTTAGGATCAACCTTACCTCGTCTATTATTCTTTCAAGCCAAACTGTCTCCGCCTCTTCTTTGTACTGATTTTCAACCTTCGTTATTTCCGATAATTCGTCGATGATATCCTTCATTGACTTAACAGACTTTTCGAGGAGTCGAGCAATAGATCGCTGTTCTTCATAATATTGTCCATCTTTATCCGACCGGTCGGTTGATAATTCGAGCAAATACTTCACAAGCCCTTCAATATTAGCAAGCGGTGCCTTTAGATCATGGGAGACAGAATAAATAAAAGTCTCGTGGGAGGCATTCAATTTTTCCAGCTCCCTTAAGGTTTTTATTCGCTCGGTAATATCTACAAAGGTGATGATGACCCCATTGGTCGTGTTGTGTTTTGCCACGAGGTAGGGAATAATGTTCATTTGGAACCATCGAAAGTCATTGGTCTGGATCTCTTTTTCCATGATTTCGCCAGTTGCCATCACCTCATTAACATCATCAACAATGACTGAATACCTGATATTGTCCACCAAATCTTCAAAAGGTTGTCCCAGATCTTTAGGGGAAAAGTTAAATTGCTTCATCGCCGGAGGAGTGAATTTCC
>DATGMS010000056.1:0-6508 GCA_035307285.1 Cyclobacteriaceae bacterium | reverse complement strand
CAAACTTCCGTCGCCGGTCTTCCGTCTTCCCACTTAATCCAGCTTCAATACCGCCATAAAAGCCTCTTGAGGAATCTCTACATTCCCGACTTGGCGCATGCGCTTCTTCCCTTTTTTCTGCTTTTCCAACAGCTTTCTCTTTCTGGAAATATCGCCGCCATAACATTTGGCCAGTACGTTTTTTCGCAAGGCCTTAACCGTTTCCCTTGCAATGATCTTGCTTCCTATAGCCGCCTGAATGGCAATTTCAAACATCTGTCTTGGCACCAGTTCTTTCAGCTTTTCGCAGAGTCGCTTGCCCCAATCGTAAGCTTTGTCCCTATGGACAATCGCTGACAGGGCATCCACCGGCTCCCCGTTTAGCATGACATCAAGCCTTACCATATTGGATATTTGGTTCCCTTTTAGTTCGTAATCCAAAGAGGCATACCCTCTTGATATCGTTTTTAGTTTATCAAAGAAATCAAAAACAATTTCTGCCAAAGGCATATCAAAAACCAATTCCACGCGATCTGAGGTCAGATACACCTGATTTTTTATCTGGCCTCTTTTTTCCATACAAAGCTGAATCACAGCCCCTACATAATCGGCAGCGGTAATGATAGAAGCCTTAACAAAAGGCTCTTCTATGTGTTTGAACAGCGTGGGATCAGGCATATCAGAAGGAGCGTTGATCAACTGATACTGACCGTTGTTCATCATGGCCTTGAACTGCACCGAGGGAACCGTGGTAATGACGGTCATGTCAAATTCCCTTTCCAACCGTTCCTGGATAATTTCCATATGAAGCATTCCAAGAAAACCGCAACGGAATCCAAAGCCCAAAGCAGCGGAAGTTTCAGGTTCCCAAACCAGTGAGGCATCATTCAGCTGCAACTTTTCCATAGAAGCCCTAAGCTCCTCAAATTCTGTAGTTTCCACTGGATAAATACCGGCAAACACCATAGGCTTAACGTTTTCAAATCCCTGAACCGTAGCGGCACAAGGTCTCTTGACGTGAGTAATGGTATCCCCTACCTTCACCTCTTTGGCTACTTTGATTCCTGATATAAGATAGCCAACGTTCCCAGCACTCAGGGAGTTTTGGGGGATTTGCTGAACCCCCAAAATCCCTATTTCGTCGGCGTTGTATTCTTTGCCAGTATTTACAAATTTGATCTTATCGCCTTTGTTGATGGATCCGTTGAATATCCTGAAAAGTACCTCAACCCCACGAAACGAATTATAGGTGGAGTCAAAGATCATTGCCTGGAGCGGCTCGTCCGCATTGCCTGTGGGGGCGGGAATTTTCTCTATTATAGCACTTAATATATCTCCGATACCTGTACCTTCCTTACCCGATGCCAAGATGATGTCTTCCCTATCACATCCGATCAGCTCAATCACCTCATCCGCTACCACCTCGGGCTGGGCTCCGGGTAGATCTATTTTGTTCAGGACGGGAATGATCTCGAGATCATGCCCCAAAGCCAAGTAAAGGTTAGAAATGGTCTGCGCTTCAATTCCTTGGGAGGCATCGACGATCAACAATGCACCTTCGCAGGCAGCTATGGATCTGGAAACTTCATAGGAAAAATCCACGTGTCCGGGGGTGTCAATCAAATTTAAAGTGTATTCCTCTCCTTTATATTTGTATTTCATCTGGATAGCGTGGGATTTGATGGTAATCCCCCTTTCCCTTTCCAGGTCCATATTGTCCAATAATTGATTTTGCATCTCCCTGCCGGTAACGGTATTGGTAAACTCCAACAACCGGTCCGCCAAGGTGCTTTTCCCATGATCAATATGGGCTATAATACAGAAATTCCTAATTTTTTGCATATCCATTCTGCGGGCAAAAATAGTAAATTGTCGGTGCTTTGTCATTATTTTCAGGATTAAATTCCAAGTTCCCTTCCGTTACTTTGAAGATAAATCCGATCTTTAGGACGGGAATCAAGATGCAGGATTAATGGTTTCCTGAAAATTTTAAGCTTAAAAAAGCTGGTCAATGAAGATAAAAGGTCGGATTGTAGGCGGGATTTTGGTCGTGATTTCCGTGGGTTGCTATTGGGCTTTCTCATCGAATAAAATAGAGGTGCATCCCAACCGACCGCTTGTGTGGGGGGATTTCAAGCAGGTAGCCCTTATCAACGGGAGAGAAAGTATTAATGCCACCTGTATCACTACCACCGACTTTCAGATCAACCGAATGTACGAGGAAGAGGGATATAAAAGAATAGATCTAAAAGCCAGAATCGCTATTCAGCAAGAACAGACACGGGTTTCCCTGCAGTTCTTAAGCAGAGCAAATAAAGCTACCAAGGAACAGGTGCTCAACCATGAAAACGGGCATTTCAAAATTGCCCAAATCATTGGCCGAAGGATCGTTAATATGGTAGATGCCTTTCGATTTCATCCAGCAGATTATCAATCCCAGTTGGATTCCATCGTCAGGAGCAACTACAAAGACTGGGCAGGGCTGGACCGGGAGTATGACCAGATCACCACCAATCCAAGAAATCCAGAGAAGCAAAAGGAATGGGACTTGTGGTTTAGGGAGGAGTTGAAGAAGCTCGGAAGTTGAGGGGAAGAGAATCTGTTAGTGAGGAATCAATGACTAAGCTGCGATTACCCCACTTAACATCAATTAGTAGTATAAATATTGTGTTTTCAAAACTGAGATTTAGGTTGATAAATCAAAATCATGAAAAGTGTAGCCGAAAATAAGAAGAAGCAAAACATCGGGGAATTCATCATCTATATGTACCAGATGGAGGACCTGATCAGGTCCTACGACTTTAACACGAACGAGATCCGCCAATATGTAATCTCCCACTACCCCATCAGCGAAGAAGAAAAAACGGAGGTAACGCTTTGGTTTGACTTTCTGATCAACCAAATGAAAACCGAGGGCATCCAGGACCGAGGGCACTTGTCAGAAGTACAGGAGGAAGTGAATGTTTTGGCCAAAATCCACTGGGAGTTGTTAAAGACGGATAAGGAGTATTTTGAAATTTATCATCATGCCAAACCTCATATACTTGACTACATCAGCTCGGCCGAAGGGCAGGATCTTGGTCACGAGATCCAAATCTGCCTTAATGGGGTCTACGGCCTATTATTATGCAGGCTTACGGGCAAAAAGGTATCTGAAGAACTTCAGAATTCCGCAAAAGCTTTTGGTTCAGTATTGGGTTATTTAAGTTTGGTTTATAAAGAACGGGAGAATTAGCTGGTAGGCTTCCCCATTTCACATCTTATTCCGTATGTCCAGCATCAATTCCATTTTGCGCTTTCTCAAGAGTGCCGATTTTTCCAAGGCTCTGGTCTTGGCAATGGCCATTCTGATTGTCTTGGGCATCAGTTACTGGTACGGGAATATCGAGATTGGCGTAAGCTTGACCATGGGAATGTTTATCAGTGCTCCCGCCAATTTCCCCGGTAGCAACAGGCACCGGGTGAACGGGATGTTGGCGGCCACGGTATTGGGCATGTTGGTGACCGTCTTCATCAATATTGCAGACCAGAATTTATGGATACTCAGCGTGGTGATGGCTATCCTCATCTTTCTGGTCTCCTACTTGTCCGTCTTTGGTTTCCGCGCATCCTTGGTTTCTTTTTCCGGTCTATCCGCTATTATTTTCAGCTTTGCCCATCCCCAGGAAGGGTATGACATGTATATCCATACAGGATTGATTGGGCTGGGGGGGCTATGGTACCTGCTGTTTTCTCTGCTTGTACATATTTGGACGCATAAAAGCCATACCACGCAATTGATGGCAGAATGCATGGACCTAACGGCGACCTACTTAAGGACCAGAGGCGAATTCGCACTGAATAAAGGCGACGTTTCGGGGTTGGAGAAAAAACTATTTGAATTACAGACCACCATCAATACCCACCATGAAAGCCTTCGCGAAATCCTTTTAAGCTCAAGAAGGGATTCAGGCAATTCCAATTTTGCGCGGCGTCAAGTGCTTATTTTGATTGAATTGATAGATATACTGGAACTAGCTATAGGCAACCTTCCCCATGTATTTAAGATGCAGCAGCGCTTCAAAAATCAATCTGAACAGCTACAGCCTTTTGTGAAGCTGATATTTGTTTTAGCGGAGCAGCTCAGCTATCTCTCTCATGTAATGGGAAGCAAACAGCCCTTAAGGGAGAACAATTCAATCGAAACTCTGCTTGTACAGGCAGAACAAAGCCTCGCCAAATTCAGACAGGCAGCCTTTACACCGGAGGCTTATGAGGAGGCTCTACTTCTACAAAACATCTACGACTATCTCCGAAAACAGTCGCAAAAAATCCTGGTGATCCAAAAAGTAATCTACAATTTAGTGGAACAGGAGCAGTTATGGTCAAGAACCAAAGATTCTTCCAAGTTCATTACCACCCAAGACTATGATCGGAAGACCTTAACCGAAAATTTTAATTTTGACTCGCCGATTTTTAAACATAGCCTCAGGTTGACGGTGACTGTCTTGGTAGGATTCGCGATCGGGATCATTTTTCCCTTTCAAAATGCTTACTGGATACTGCTGACCATTATAGTAATCATGCGCCCTGGCTACACGCTGACTAAGCAGCGCTCTAAGCATCGGCTGTACGGAACACTCATTGGAGCTTCCATTGCGGTAGCTGTGGTTTTCATCACCCAAAACGAGTACATCTACGGCGTGATGGCGCTGGCTTCGTTTATCTTGGGATTTGCTTTGGTCCAGAAAAACTACAAAAGCTCAGCCATCTTCATTACCTTAAATATTGTTCTTGTCTACGCTTTGTTGAAGTCAGACCCTTTGGATGCTATCCAGTTCCGGGTTCTGGATACCTTGACGGGGGCGGTATTGGCATTTGTCGCCAATTTGTTTTTTTGGCCTTCTTGGGAATTTCTAAACATCAGGGAGTTTGTCAACCAATCCATAGCTGCAAACCGGGATTTTCTAAAAGCGGTGGAAAAATCCTACCGGGAGAAAAATAATGCAGACCCTTCTTATAAACTACACAGGAAAAGTGCGTTTTTGGCCATCGGTAATTTAAATGCCGCCTTCCAAAGAATGACTCAGGAACCGAAACAAAAACAAAAAGATTTGGACAAAGTCTATGAAGTGGTGGTTTTGAACAACACTTTTCTTTCTCTCACCGCCTCTTTGGGGACCTATATCCGGAACAACAAAACGACGGAGGCATCATCCCATTTTGCAAATTATATGGCTAGCATCAGTTCCAATCTGGATCTTGCTATAGCCAACCTTTATCAGAAGAGCCATTCCGGATCTCCCACGTCCATCCCTGTTCAGGAAGCCCAACAGTATCTGGATCTACAATATCAGCAACTGGTCGATCAATATCCCATTCAGGAAGATGACGAGGCGGTTGCCGTTCTACCTCGACAGTTACAGGAGGTGAAGCTGATCTCTGATCAGTTGAAATGGCTATTAACCCTATCGGAAAACATCAAGGCCACGGCAAGGACGATAGATCTAACTTAACAAACGAGCAAAATAGGTTTACCGATGCCTCCTGTGTTCGTCTGAATGATCAACTTCTCCACATTAAAAATATTGTTTTTATAATCCGGTCCTAAATATAATCATGGGTTGGTATGTCATTTGATTAAAATCATGAAAACCAAATCATTTTAACCATGACTAATTTAGGAAACAAGGACCAACACCCACAGGAAAAACATCCCCAGCCTCCTTACCCGGATCAAAAACAATCAGTTCCGGGGACAGAAGATGAAATGCAACCCAAGGCTGACCACGGTGAAGAGAGTTATAAAGGATCAGGTAAATTAGAAGGAAAAAAGGCCATCATTACCGGAGGAGATTCGGGAATCGGTAGGGCTGTAGCAATTGCCTTCGCCCGTGAAGGAGCAGATGTGTTGATCTCTTACCTCAGTGAGGACAAAGATGCCCAAGAGACAGCAAAGTATGTAGAGGAAGCCGGCCGAAAAGCGGTATTGGTGAGAGGAGATATCAGTGAGGAATCCCAATGCAACCATATTATTGAAAAAGCGGTAGAAGAATTTGGGCAGATCGATATCTTGGTCAATAATGCCGCCTACCAAATGGCGAGGGAGAGTCTTGAGGAGGTAAGCAGTGAAGAGTGGGATTACACCTTCAAGACCAACATTTACTCCATGTTTTACCTGTGCAAAGGTGCCAAACCCTATATGAAGCCCGGAAGCACCATCGTCAATACCACCTCGGTGAACGCCTACAAGCCCAAGCCGATTTTGGTGCCTTATGCCGCCACTAAAGGTGCCATACAAAACTTCACTTCCTCTCTGGGCCAGTTATTCGCAGATGATGGTATCCGGGTCAATTGTGTAGCACCGGGGCCCATTTGGACTCCCTTAATCCCATCTACCATGCCACCGGATAACGTAAAGGAATTTGGCAAGAACACCCCGATGAAGAGGGCCGGCCAACCCGCCGAACTGGCACCGATTTATGTACTGTTAGCTTCCCAAGACTCCAGTTATATGACCGGATCAACAGTTCAGGTAACCGGAGGAACA